>CAZILN010000125.1:0-11290 GCA_964540005.1 uncultured Bacteroidaceae bacterium
CTGCCCCGGTCATTTGGTCAAACGCCACAAAGGTCGTCAGGGCCCCGGCCGGAGAACTGATGACCTTGTTGTCGACAATCAGCGGGGATTCGGCCACACCCCAGACATGCCAATCGGTCTGGTAGTCTTTGTCCACATTGATCTTCCAGTTGACATCCCCTGTTTCGGCATTCAGACAGACCAGTTCTCCCATCCCACTGATGATGTATATCCGGTCCTCCTCAATAGTAGGGGTGCCTCGGGTATTAGGGGTGGACTGATCCCATGACTGGCCATAGGCAACCTGCCATTTCTGGTTGCCCTCAAAGTCGATGCATGTCAGATGGTCCATGTCACCGATCTTTCCGGAAGCGTAGATGTACTTCCCGTTTGAGATGACGGATGAATACCCTTCTCCAATGCCTTCGAATTCCAGCAGCAATTCCGGGCCGCCTTCCGGCCACTCTTTCAGGAGACCTTTTTCCGGGAACTTTCCATCCCTGTTGGGTCCACGAAATTGATAGATCTGGGCATTTGTTACTGAAATAAATACAACACACAATGAGACGAGCCAAAGTTTTTTCATGAATACCTTTTTTTTTAGGAATGCAAACATACAAATTCCGGATGAAATATGCAGAAAACAGTATATTGGAAAACCGGAGCATCTTAAAACGAATGGAGAAGCTTCAATTTTGAATTCGGGTCAAAGTTCAATGGATTGTTTATTTTTATTCCACAAATTCGGTGTCATCTAAAACGGAGAAGTTATGCAACGAACCATCCAGATCAGCACTACAGCCCACAATGGGCTTTACGACATCACCCGGCAGGTGGAGGCCGTCGTAAAGGAAAGCGGGGTGGAAACAGGCCTGGTCAATGTATATGCCCAGGGGGCTACCAGTGCCATTATGATACAGGAAAACTGGGATGAATCGGTGCAGAGTGATGTTATTACCTTGCTTAACAAACTGATCCCTGCCGGTGTCTGGCAGCATGATCACCAGGATAACAATGGTGATTCCCACCTGAAAGCCGGAATTGTAGGCCCGCAGGAGACCATCCCTATCGTGGACGGTAAAATGGGTCTGTCTACCTGGCAGAACATATTCCTCTGTGAATTTGACGGACCAAGATCTGGAAGGAAGGTAGTGGTAACTGTTACGGAAGCTTAAAGGGCGGTTCATGAATCCTTTCTTCCATGAACCTGCTTTGTCATAAGTTGGATCAATTTTCCTTCAGAAAGTCAAGGTTCCTTCTCAGCCCGCTGTATTTTGCCCTTTTAACTGCAGAACCTGCAAACAGCCTGTCGTAGGTTTCCTCACTCATACCGTGCCAATCTTCATTGCTGAGTGCCAGCACATCCTCATATTCCCTTAGTCCGGGTTCTTCATGTTCGGGAGCGTTATGGTTCCATGGACAAACATCCTGGCAGATGTCACAACCGAATACACGGTTCAAGAATTGGGTTTGCATTTCCGGTGGGATGGAATCACTTTTATTCTCTATGGTCTGGTAAGAAATGCATTTCCTGGAATCCACAATTTTACCGGCGATGATGGCCCCGGTCGGACAGGCATCAATACACTTTGTACAGCTTCCACAGTACTCATTGATTGGTTGGTCGTAAACTAAGTTTGCATCTGTAATAATGGTGCCGATAAAGAAAAATGATCCATACTTCCGGGAAATAAGCATGGAGTTTTTTCCTATCCATCCAATTCCGGATAAACGTCCCAGTGCCCGCTCAAGTACCGGAGCAGAATCCACGAATACCCTGCCTGAGCCCGATCCGGCAATTTCCTGCACTTTTTCCAGAAGCAGCAGTAGTTTCTTTCGCAAGACCTTGTGATAGTCCCGCCCGTATGCATATTTCGATATAAGGGGTGCCTGTGGATCAGATGGTTCCTTCCTGGTATAATAATTCTGCAGAACAACAATTACAGACCGCGCATTTTCAACCAGCAAGCGTGGATCTGTCCGCTTGTCGAGATACCGTTCCATATAAGCCATAGTCCCGTGATAGCCGGCATCCAGCCATCGGCGCAGCCGCAGTGAATCCTCTGAAAGAAAGTCCGCCGGCACCACCCCGCAATCCAGGAAACCCAGCTTCCTTGCCGCATTCTTTATTAACAGGGTATGTTCTTTAATCCGGCTGATTTGGGTAATTATTTCTAAAGACTATTTTTCGCTGAATAATAGATTAGCAGAAAGATCCCGGGAACTATGATGGATTGTTAAAACCTGAAGGGACTTCTTACTCTGAATCTGATAAATGATTCTGTATTTCTTAAAAATTATCTCCCGGATCGTTTTAATATCTCCCACCTCTGGAACCATTCTTCCGATTCCGGGATTATCTCTCAATAATTCAACAGCTTCAATTAATTCCTCCCCGGTTATTTCAGCATATTTAGGTGAGTCTTTAGCAATGAAGGCAAGGATGTCTTTTAGATCGTTTAGAGATCGTTTTGACCAGAGGACTTTAACCATTCGTTCAATTCAAGTTTTACTTGTTCTGTTGTATAAACTCTTCCAGCTGAAACATCCTCAAGTCCTTGTTCAATTTTATCAAGAACAATTAATTCTTCAATGACCTGATCAATTGTAAAGCTGTCAGGTAAATTGTCAATTGTTTTTTTGATTTTATCTTTTGTTAACATTTTTAGATTTTCAATCTGATAAATTTACAAATTTGTATTGATCCTGCCCTTTATGTATTAATATAAATCAATCAAAATAATCAACCAATACGGATTTTTCTGATCCATTATAGCAATCCCAGTTCAAGCCTGGCTTCTTCCGACAACATGGAAGGATCCCAGGGAGGATCAAAGGTCAGGCTGATCCTGGCAGAATTGACACCCTGAACATTTTTCACATGCTGCTCGACATCTGCCACGATCTCATCGGCCATTGGACAGTTGGGAGCAGTCAGGGTCATGGTAATATTGACATCATTGTTATCATCCACATCAATATCATAGATCAGTCCCAGTTCATAAATGCTTACCCCGGGTATTTCCGGATCGTAAATGGTTTTTAGTACCTGCACTATATCTGTTTCCAGTTGTAAGAATTCGTTTTCCATAATATTACAATGTATCCGGTTCTCAGTTCATATTCATTTTGGCCCGGTATGCAATAGCATATAATTTCATTTGTTTAAGCATAGACAGAAGACCGTTTGACCGGGTGGGAGAAAGGTTTTCCTTCAGTCCTATCCTGTCAATGAAGTACAGGTCCGCATCAATAATCTCCTGGGGTTCACGGCCGGATAAAACCCGTATCAGTAAAGAGACAATTCCCTTGGTAATGATGGCATCGCTGTCAGCCGTGAAAATTATCCTGGAACCCTCCATTTCACCTCTCAGCCACACTTTTGACTGGCAGCCATCGATCAGGTGCTCCCTGGTTTTATATTTCGGATCAATAACAGGCAGGTTATTGCTCAGTTCAATCAGGAAATTGTACTTATCAAGCCAGTCATTGAAGACCTCGAACTCCTGGATAATCTCTTCCTGTACCTGGTCTAAACTCATTTTATGAACTTTTGTTTATTTATATTGTATCTCATATTGTCCCTGGTCACCGCTCTATGGTTAATTGTATTTCTATATATAGTGAACCCTTATCCAAACATCTCCTTAACCTTCAGCAAACCCTCATACAATCTGTCGATTTCTTCTTTTGTGTTATAGAAAACCATAGAGGCACGCAAGGTCCCGGTAATGTTGAAATGGTCCATTACAGGCTGCGTACAGTGTGTCCCGGTACGCACGGCAATTCCCAGTTTGTCAAGTATCATGCCGGCATCATACTGGTGGATGCCATCAAGTAAAAATGACAGTATGCTGATCTTTTGTGGAGCCTTACCGTATATTTCCAAACCTTTAATTGACAGTAATTTTTCAGTAGCATAGTGCAACAGCTCCTTTTCCCATGCAATAATATTATCCAGCCCAATACCTTTTATGTAAAGCAGAGCTGTTTCAAGTCCGGCCGCCCCGACATAATTAGTAGTGCCGGCCTCGAATTTAAAGGGCAGTTCATTATAGCTGGTCTTCTCAAAAGTAACGCAGTCGACCATGTCACCTCCACCCTGGTAAGGTGGCATTTCATACAACAAATTCTCCTTGCCATACAGGACACCTATACCGTTGGGGCCATAAACCTTATGGCCGCTGAAAACATAAAAATCACAATCCAGGTCCTGCACATCTACATGACCGTGCTGAATGGCCTGGGACCCGTCTATGAGAACAGGAACGTCATGCTGGTGGGCTGTGCTTATCATCTCCTTCACAGGGTTGATGGTTCCCAGCGAGTTTGATGCCTGTGTAATCGCTACTATTCTTGTTTTTTTTGTAAATGCTTTCCGGTACCAATCCATGTCGAGCACACCCGATCCATCAAAAGGTATGACCAGTAAACGGGCACCTTTTCGCTGGCACATCATCTGCCAGGGCACTATGTTGGCATGATGTTCCATTTCGGAAATTATAACTTCATCCCCCTCCTTTATATAACGTTCACCGAAAGAAAATGCCACCGTATTGATGGAACCGGTGGCCCCGCTGGTAAAGATGATCTCATTGGTTGAAGATGCATTGATGAACTCCCTAATGGTCTCACGCGCATGTTCATACCTGGCCGTTGACAGGTCACTCAGAAAATGTACACCCCTGTGTATGCTGCTGTTCTCTTCAGAATAGTATTTCTGTATGGTTTCCAGGACAACCCCGGGCTTCTGAGTGGTGGCACCGTTGTCAAAATATACCAGGGGCCTGCCATAAACTTCCCTGCTCAGTATGGGGAAGTCCTTTCGTATGTTTTCAAGATTAAAATCCATGTATTTGTAAAATCAGAGCAGTGGTATTTCACCACAATTTATGGAACAACTGTTGCATCTTGATAATTCACCCCTCAAACGCTTATCGATCAGGTAATTGATCCTTTCTTTCAGGGGCGTTATACTGATCTTGTCTACCACCTCCCAGGCAAATGCATACAGAATGAGCAAACGTGCTTCATGGTAGGGTATGCCGCGAGATCTCATATAAAACAATGCATTTTCATCCAGCTGGCCGGTGGTGGCTCCATGAGAGCACCGGACATCATCGGCATAGATCTCCAGCTGTGGCATTGAACTCATTTTTGAGGCATCGGACAGAAGGATGTTGTTATTGGTCTGGAAGGCATTGGTTTTCTGTCCCTCCGGCCTGACCAGGATGTGACCGTTAAAAGCCCCGGTAGCTGTATCATCAAGGATGCCCTTGAATAATTGTGTGCTGGTGCAATGCGGTTGTGCATGGTCGATGCTTACATAATTATCCACATGCTGGTTGCGGTCAGCAAAGAACAGGCCGTAGGTATTGCTCTCACAACCGGGGGCGTTAAGTTTCACATGGGTATTGTTCCGGATAATACCTCCATGCAGGGTAATACTGTTGGTCATCACTTTTGAGTTTGCCTCCTGCAGGATGTATAGATTCGTAATAAGGTTCGAGTTCAGATGTTCGTTCTGGACCCTTACATACTGCAGGTGTGCATTCTCTCCAACAAAGATTTCAGAAACTGAATTTGTCAGGAACCTGAAGGGTGACAGGGTATGGTCGCAGATGATCACCTCGGAAGAAGTATTCTCTTCCATGATAATCAGATTCCTGTACTGCAACATGGTATCCAGTCCGGTCATGGGAAGATGAACCACCTGTAGAGGGTTTTCAAGCTCTGTCCCTTTGGGGATATAGATAAACAGTCCATCCATGGCAAAAGCCGTGTTCAGGGCAACCAGTCCGTCCTTCTTATAGTCGGCAGCTTTGGAATAGTATTCATTTACCAGCTCAGGATGGCTTTCAAGTGCCTTGGAGAGGCTGCCGATTATGATCCCATTGGGATATTTTCTCAGGTCCTGTCCCTGGTTAAAATAGAATCCGTTCAATACGATCTCCAGCTGTGTACTCAGCTCAGGAACGTCACAGGTAAACAGTTCATTCAGATCCAGTTCAATGTTGCTGGGCTTAAACAGCATACTGTAATCCGGACTAAAAAGTTTGTCGATTGGTGTATACTTGTATAATTCATTCTTCCTTCCAGGTAATCCGTTCCGGCTGTAACTTTCTATGGCTTCATCACGGATCTCTGTCAGGAATCCCGGTGATATCCTTGTGATGTCTTCTTTTTTCGCCTGGTATATGTCAACAAAATCTTCTGTCATGTATTAGTGGTTATTCTCTTCCCTTATCCAGTCGTAACCTTTTTCTTCCAGTTCAAGTGCCAGCTCTTTCCCGCTTGACTTGACAATTTTCCCATCATACAGGACATGAACAAAGTCAGGGATGATATAGTCAAGCAATCGCTGATAATGAGTGATAACAAGTACGGCATTGTCCTTATTTTTAAGTTTATTCACGCCGTTTGCCACAATACGGAGTGCATCAATATCCAATCCCGAATCAGTTTCATCCAGGATAGCCAGTGTAGGTTCAAGCATGGCCATCTGGAAGATCTCGTTTTTCTTTTTCTCTCCACCGCTGAAACCTTCATTTACCGAGCGGTTGGTAAGCTGCGAATCAATTTCAACAAGGTCTTTCTTTTCCCTCATGAATTTCAAGAAATCGGCTGCTGAAAGAGGCTCCTGTCCCCGGAATTTTCTCTGTTCATTAACGGCGGTTTTCATGAAATTAACCATACTGACGCCGGGAATTTCAACGGGATACTGGAATCCCAGGAAAATTCCCTTACGAGCCCTGTCTTCGGGAGACAAATCAAGTAGGTCTTCACCCTGGTATGTTATACTGCCGCGGGTTATTTCCATCATCTCACGGCCTGCCAGGGTGGAGGCCAGGGTGCTTTTCCCCGACCCGTTTGGTCCCATAATGGCATGTACCTCACCCGCATTAATAGTCAGATTGATATCAGACAGGATCTGCTTCCCATGTATATTTACCCGTAAATTCTTAATTGTAAGCATTCTCTCTTTCTATTTTTTTTGCGAATCTGTTATTTTCAAATTTGTGAATTTCCTATCCTACGCTGCCTTCCAGGCTGATCTGGAGCAGCTTCTGTGCCTCCACGGCAAACTCCATGGGAAGTTTGTTAAGCACCTCCTTGGCGTATCCATTGACTATCAGATTGATAGCGCTTTCCATATCTATCCCTCTCTGGTTACAATAGAAGATCTGATCTTCACTTATTTTAGAGGTGGTGGCCTCGTGCTCAACAATCGCCGTACTATTGTCCACCTCTATATAAGGGAAGGTATGGGCCCCGCACTTATCTCCCAGCAACAGGGAATCACACTGTGAGAAATTACGTACCCCGCTTGCATTTTTCAGGATTTTCACCAGTCCCCGGTATGAGTTCTGGCTCAGCCCGGCAGAGATGCCTTTCGAAACAATGGTACTGCTGGAATTTTTTCCTATATGCATCATTTTTGACCCGGTATCAGCCTGCTGATGGTTGTTGGTGACTGCCACTGAATAGAATTCACCCACACTGTGGTTCCCTTTGAGTATGCAGCTTGGGTATTTCCATGTAATAGCCGAACCGGTCTCCACCTGTGTCCAGGAAATTTTGGAATAATCACCCTTGCAGATCCCACGCTTGGTGACAAAATTATAGATCCCGCCTTTTCCGTCCTTATCTCCCGGGTACCAGTTCTGAACGGTAGAATATTTTACTTCCGCTTTCCTCATTGATACAATCTCAACTACCGCAGCATGCAATTGGTTCTCATCCCGCATGGGAGCGGTGCATCCTTCAAGGTAACTAACATAACTTTCCTCATCGGCAATGAGCAGGGTCCTTTCGAACTGCCCCGTATTGGCAGCGTTGATCCGGAAATATGTGGACAACTCCATCGGACAACGCACCCCCCTGGGTATGTAACAGAAGGAACCGTCGCTGAAGACTGCTGAATTAAGGGCAGCAAAATAATTATCGGTATACGGGACAACACTGCCCAGGTATTTTTTTACCAGGTCCGGATGATTCCGGACGGCATCGCTGAAGGAACAGAATATAATCCCCAGTTCAGCCAGTGTTTCGGAAAAAGTTGTCTTAACCGATACACTGTCCATAACCGCATCCATGGCGACTCCGGTCAGCCGTTTTTGCTCATCCAGGGAGATCCCAAGCTTTTCAAAAGTCTCGAGTAGTTGCGGATCTATTTCATCAAGATTTTCCGGCGAGGCCTTTTGTTTGGGAGCGGCATAATAAATAATATCCTGGTAGTTGATCTCGGGTATCTTCAGGTGAGCCCATTCGGGCATTTTCATCGTCTCCCAGTATTGGAATGATTTTAGCCTCCATTCAAGCAACCATTCAGGTTCATCCTTCTTGGCCGAGATCATCCTGACAATCTCCTCGTTCAGGCCTTTTGGAATCGACTCGATCTCAATATCAGTATAGAACCCGTACTTGTATTCACTCTGTGTTACATCCTTGAGTATCCTGTCCTGATCCGATTTCTTATTGTTCTCTCTTTCCTTCATATAATCAAGCATTCAGGCCTTATTTAGAATAAATCTAAATAAATACAAAGATAGTAAAACTATTTAAATTTTGGCAATTTTGTTTCGGCAACAGGCAATACAAAGAAATTAGAAATATGGCAAAAAAAGGCAAAATAACTGAATTATCAGAATTGGGAGAATTCAAATTGATTGAACATCTGACATCTGATATTAAATTATATAATAAAAGCAGCCTGAAAGGGATAGGGGATGATGCAGCAGTAATAGCATGCGGTGATGAATTACAGGTTCTGACAACCGATATGCTTGTTGAGGGCATCCACTTCAGCCTGGTATATACCCCTCTGAAACACCTGGGATATAAAGCCGTGATAGTGAACCTCTCGGATGTATATGCCATGAATGCACACCCCCGGCAAATAACCGTTTCTCTGGCTGTATCAGGTAAGTTCAGCCTTGAAGCACTGGAAGACCTGTATGCCGGGATCAAACTGGCCTGTAAAAAATACAATGTTGACCTGGTGGGCGGGGATACTACTTCCTCGCTGAGTGGATTGATAATCTCTGTGACTGCAACAGGAATGGTAAGCAAAGACAGGATCACCTACAGGAATACTGCCGGGAAGAACGATCTTATCTGTGTGACCGGGGACCTGGGAGCTGCCTATGCAGGCCTTCAGTTGCTGGAGCGTGAAAGACAGATCTATGAATCAGACGCCGGCTTAAAACCGGATCTGGCAAAATATCCTTATGTACTGGAGAGACAGCTGAAACCGGAAGCAAGGAAGGATATTATAGAGGAGCTGGAAAAATCCTTCATTGTCCCTTCCTCGATGATAGACCTTTCAGACGGACTTTCATCTGACCTGCTTCATCTATGCAAACAGTCAGACAGGGGGTGCAGGATCTTCCAGGATAAAATTCCCATTGATAAGGAAACCGAAGACCTGGCCAATGAGCTCAACATCGAACCATTCATCTGTGCCCTGAACGGGGGTGAGGATTATGAGCTACTGTTTACCGTACCTGTTTCTGTCTTTGACCGGATCAAATTAATCGGAGATGCCTTCATAATAGGGCATATGACGGATCCCGGTGAAGGATGCAAATTCGTCACACGTGAAGGGAATGAGATCGTGTTGACTGCACAGGGATGGGATGCCATGCAATAGTATATGTAAACGGTATCTTGCCTGCTTATTGATCAGCCCCCGACATAGTTATATTTATCATCAGTTCCCCTTTCGAGTGATTTGATGATACCTCTTTTGGAAGCTTTGATAAATTCAAGGATCTCATCCTTGGCCGGTTGAGCTTCGAATGTCTTTTCAATGTATTCAACCGCTTGTGTAGTATTCATCTTTTCCTGGTAGATGATACGGTAGATTTCATGGATCACGTCAATTTCATCCTTTGTAAACTCTCTCCTCTTCAGGCCAATGTAGTTGATGCCCTGGTAAACCACAGGGATGCCGGCTACCCGGAGATATGGAGGAATATCTGACAGAATCCCGCTCATTCCGGAGATCATTACATGTTTCCCTATACGGCAGAACTGATGGATGAAACATCCGCCGCCTACAATGGTCCAGTCGTCAATATGAACTTCACCGGCCACTTGCACAGCGTTGGCCATAACACAATTGTCCCCGATCAGGCAGTCATGAGCAATATGGGTATAGGCCATAAGGAGGCAGTTATCGCCGACGACTGTTTTGAGCTTGGATTTAGTACCCCTGTTTATTGTAACAAATTCACGAATGGTAGTGTTATTACCAATTTCGACAGTGCTGTATTCACCCTCATATTTCATATCCTGGGGGATGGCACAAATAACGGCACTCGGGAAAATATTGCAATTACTTCCGATCCTGGCACCATCCATGATCACGGCATTGGATCCTATCCAGGTTCCTGATCCGATCTCTACATCTCCATAGATGGAAGCAAATGGATCGATCCTAACATTATCTGCAATTTTAGCGTCTGGGTGAATGGAAGAAAGGGCTTGGTTCATCAATTATCTGTTTTTTACGATTTGGGCCATCAGATCTCCTTCAGCAGCCAGATTATCTCCCACAAAAACCTGTCCGTACATGCGGGCAATCCCACGACGGATCGGTTCAAGAAGGTCCATCTGGATCACCAGTGTATCACCAGGGACAACCTTTCTTTTGAATTTGGCATTCTCGATCTTGAGGAAATAGGTACTGAAGTTCTCCGGGTCGGGCACCGTATTGAGGACAAGGATCCCTCCGACCTGGGCCATGGCTTCGACCTGCAGCACGGCAGGCATTATCGGTTCACCGGGGAAATGTCCCGCGAAAAATCCTTCGGTGATGGTTACACATTTGACTCCGACCACGGTCTTTTCATCCAGATGGAGGATCTTATCCACAAGCAGAAAGGGATGCCTGTGGGGAAGTCTTTTCATTATGTCATTGACATCCAGTATGTGTTTGTTTATGTCAAATTTTGGGGCCTTTTTCTTAAGCTTATCTTTCTTTATGATATTCCTTACCTCCCTGGCAAAAAGGTTATTGGCATAGTGCCCGGGCCTGGTGGCAATTATCTTTCCCTGGACTGACTGTCCGATGAGTGCAAGGTCACCGATAAGGTCGAGTAATTTATGGCGGGCTGCCTCATTACTGTAATTCAGTTTTACATTATTGAGGATCCCTTCCGGCTGAACTTTGATCTTGGGTTTGTGAAACAACTCTGCAAGGCGGTCCAGTTCTTCCTGGGATACCTTTTTATCGATGATTACAATGGCATTGTCGACATCACCGCCTTTAATGAGATTATTCTTCAGCAGGAACTCCAGCTCATGG
>CAZILN010000126.1:0-19016 GCA_964540005.1 uncultured Bacteroidaceae bacterium
GTGGTACCCCGTCCATATCAGTCCTTATAAGTGAAAATTGCCAGTTACCCCCGTCCCTGTTTTTATTACCAAGAATTATCAGGTCCTCATCCGGTAACTCCATAAGGTCGGTTGCATATTCGTCTTCCGTATCCCCGTATATACTGTTTCTTATCCAGATAATCGCTCCTGATGGATCTATTTTTGCCAGGTATACATTATCATTGGAATTCAGAACATCATGGTATTGTCCCGTGATCACATAGTTTTCGTCCGATGTTCTGATAACTCCCCAACCCTCGTCATCTCCGTCTCCGCCAAGAAGCAGTTCAAAGCCGGACTGAGCTGTTATCGTTGTTGTTTCATCCAGGGAATCACCAGGATAATCCCATCTGATGATATATGGAGCATTTCCTCCTGATATGCTTACTTTTGCTGTTCCATCTCTTCCATTATAGCAGGATATATTGGTGCTGTCAGTAATATCTGCAGTTATTGGTTCCGGATCTGACAAGATTATACTGTCCAGTGCAGTACAGAGATTCGCATCAGTTGTTGTTACATGATAGTACCTGTATGAAGACAGTCCGGTAACAATTGAGTCCATTGAGTTCTGGTCATCATCCCACAGGTAGGAATATGGAGGCACACCTCCTGAGGCTGCAGCGGTTGCTGTACCATCTGACCATCCAGAACAGGATATTTTTCCACTTTCAGATATACTTGCTGACACGGAATCGGGTTCAGTTAGCATAATGCTGTCATAAGCAGTTGCACCGGAAGCGTCAGTTACTTCAATATGGTAATATTTACCAGGTGATAGTCCGGATACCACAGAATCTGCAGTCATCAGATCGTCATCCCATAAATATGAATATGGTGGTGTGCCATATTCTGGAGTTACTGTCGCGGAACCATCTGAATATCCGAAACATGAAATATTTACACTATCTGTGAAAAAAATTTCAAGAGGAAATGTGCCAAATAATGGGATAGTACATAAGGCGTTAGTTGGATCAACATACTGAATGAATAAAGTATCTTCACATATCATCTTTTCAGCAGGATCAAAAGTAATAGTCAGATGAATACTATCTCCTGCTGATAACATTGCAGATGTTTCATCAAGTTTGAAAAAACCTGTGTTATTATATATAGAGGAAATATTTAGTATTCCTCCTGCATTTGAGTTACTTATGATGACAATCTCTTTATCGGGACTAATGAATCCTAATGATGAAACAGGCCTATAGGATGTATCAGAAATAGTTAAAAATGTAAATTCAGATGAATCCAGCAAACAACGAACTGAAACACCGACCAGTATATCGTTGTTATATCGGCGAACAGTAGTCATGTAATTATGCAGGTTTCTATCCAT
Organism: uncultured Bacteroidaceae bacterium; assembly: GCA_964540005.1. GTDB lineage: Bacteria > Bacteroidota > Bacteroidia > Bacteroidales > SM23-62 > CAZILN01. The sequence goes on from CAZILN010000126.1 coordinate 1,361, forward strand.
CGCCAGGCTGCTATTATCACCTGTTGAAGACCAGAAGTAGGTCCATTTATACAGAGCACCACAAAGTCCATTAGCACCACGGAAACCTCCTGGCAATCCCGTAAACCCGCTTGAATTAGTAGCTCCCGGATTAGGACCATACCAGTGTGTACCTCCAGCTTCCTTAAGCTTCGCTCCTTCATCGGTGCCTCGATAACCTATCGTGTCTGCTTCTGCCTGACTCATTCCAAGAAACATCTCAAGCTCTTTCCACTCTGAATCAGTAGGCAGATGCCACCCGACAGGACAAATACCTTGAACATTTCCAGGATTTCCTTCATCAGAAGGATTGTAATTCATGATCTCTTTCCATTGATATAAACCTCCGTATACTTCACAATTACCCGTATCATCTTCATAACAATATTTTTCTACAATGCTATTGTCTGTCATTTCCTTCTCACAATTAATCCTTACTCCTGTATTCAGATTCTCCTGCATCCACCATTGTTCGCCTATTTTTACAATTCCATAGATCTGACCATCTCGAATATCAATAATTGAGTCAACTTTTTGGGCAGTAATCTGTGATATAGTAATCAGGCACAAACAGAGAATAGAAATTGTTCTCATAATCTGTATGATTTCGGGTATATAAGTTACGAAAAATGAATTAAAAAAGGGCAGTATGGATTGAATCATGCTCTCTCCATATGCCCTTAAATATTTGAATTTTGAACTTTTAGCCTGGAACCTTCGAATTTGTGAACTTTGTTGCCTGCGAACTTGCGAACTTTCTAGTCCTGGAACTTGTGAACTTTGTTGCCTGTGAACCTGCGAACTTTGCTGCCAACGAACCCGGAACCAGTTACTTGTGAATCCTTGTATCCTAGAATTTCCCGAATTTGAAGGTGACCCCGTATGAGAATCCGTTCAGCACATCAGTCGGGGTATAGGCCAGCTGTATATCCGAGGTGTACCTGTAATAGGCCCCCAGCGAGATCCTGAAGAACCTTACCACGTTGAATTCCAGCTCCGCTCCGGGTTCTACCACGACGAAGGGAACAGCATCCTCTACATAGTAATTGGGATCGGCCCAGTCGTAAGGATTGTAGCTGGTGGCATAGGCTATTCCGCCAACGCCGATCAGTATGGGGAGCGATACATGTACCGGCCATGTGCCTATGATAATGGGCTCGAGTACCAGTCCGCCATACCCGCCGGCCAGGTTTGCATTCTGATTGAGAGTGGGATTATACTCATAGTCATTGATGAAGCCAGTCCCCCCGATACCGAAGGCGAAGGCATGGCCCATGACCCATGAACCCCTGCCACCCATAATAAGGGCATCCTTGCCGTTAATCTGGCTGTACTGAATAGTAATGGCCCCAAAGCCTCCATGCGAGATATTCTGGTCACCGAATATGGTATTAATGTCGTTGTCATAATAATCCTGTCCTGATACGGGTAAAATCCCCACCAGCACCGCTAATATTAGAATAGTCTTTTTCATGATACTATATTTTAGTTGTTGATTTGTCATTTTATGTGAATGTAATTTCATTTTATCCTTATTAATTAAAAGTATACTTAACCGTAAAAGCCAGATCGTCCAGTCCGAGATGGAAAAACTGGTAGAAAGAAAAGCTTAAGAACGGCTTATAGTCCATTCCCACCTGTACAGGCATACCCGGAAAATGGTATTCCAGTCCCACATAACCGTCAATCCCGACCGCAGGGGAAAATTTGTCTTTATCATAGTAGATATCCTTATAGATGAACCTGTATTTATTGGTATAGGTAAATCCGACATGGCCTCCGTATCCGTGGGTAAAGAAGAATTCGTTGGATATTTTCCAGAAAGCCGGTTCAAAATGCTGCCTGAGGACTGTCAGTTGAATTCCGTCGGACCTGAAACTTGCGATTGCTTCATAAGCAAGGTCAGGTTCAAGGAACTGCCTGTATGTGAATCCCCCGGTGGTACCGCCCCGTATACCTGCCGCCCGGTAAAAATCCTGGGCCCGGCAGATACTCCCAGTTATTATAAATAGTAGAATCAGAAAATACTTCATTCGTTTCAGTTGTTATGTATGTTAAATCTTAATTGCTGTCTATAATATTTCCGGATCCGCTGATATGCGCAATGATCCTTGGATAACCCCTGTAAAATATGTTCCCGCTCCCCGATATGACACAGTCCAGCAGCCTGTCAGCATATACTTCCATGTCTCCTGAACCTGAAATACTGGCAATGCAGATGTTCTGCTCCAGGTAAAAGCATTCAAACCTGCCGGAGCCCGAAATGGTAAAGTCCGACTGATCAGCAATACCGTCAAGTACAACCTCCCCTGAACCGGTTATCAGGGCATCCACTGTCAGGACATCCAGATTCCGCATGTCAACGTACCCGGAGCCAGTCAGTTCGATCTTAAGATCATCGGTGTAGAGGTCATCACATATTACCGAGCCTGAGCCGGTCAGCCTGAAAAGTTCAATGGAAGGCGTATATACATATACCCTGCAGGGGTAATTGGACCTGATGCAGTGCCTGGTACCCTGGTCGATTATCAGTTTTTCACCGCTGATGCGTGTTGAGAGATAGGGCAGCAGGTTCTCATCCCATTCAACTTCAATTCGCTGTACGGAGTCAATTATAACTTCTATTTCACAGCTCCCCTCCGATATAATACCGTATATATCCTCATCAAGGTCCCTGTCCTGTGTTACTATGATACCGTTACCCCTTATGCAATTGAATAAGCCTTCATCGCAGGAATACATGCTAATAAGCAATCCGGCAAGAAAAAGGCCTGTTCCGAATCTGATTATGGTTTTCATCTGTTTAGAGTTTTATTTTCAATTAGTTAATGTAATGATGCATTTTTTTTGTGCCGTGATCTTGACCCGGCCCTTGCCTCCTGATCCTATGGTGCCATTCATCCTGATAATATCGCCGGACTCCTCGATTATTTCGTAATTGCTGTTTTCCTCGGGAAGGCGCACTATGCATTCCTCGTGATGGATTATATCCATAAAATACTCTGTCATCTCGCTGAATGTCAGGCTGATATCGGTATACTCGGAATTCAGGTTGATGTATGTGAATTCCCTGCTGATATTATCCGCCCTGAAGTCCCCGTAATTCGATACAAAATTCACTTCCTCGTTCAGGTTGCTGATGCGTATATCCGTAAAGTAAGCATCCCCGAAAATATTGTCAAGTTCGGAGACAGAGATCCTGTCCCGGCGCGATGTGATGTTCAGTATACTTGCCTTATCGATATTAAGTTTAGATGACCTGGTATCAATATCCAGGGTAATAGCCTCTTTTATTTCAATATCTGCATAGGACAGGGTCAGTCTGCCGCCCTGGTAATAATTAATAATACCGTTCCCGAAATTCAGGTTGATATTTGCTTCACCGTCAAGGCGGTTTATCTTGAGATCACCGTTGGAGAGGTTAATATTTACAGTTCCCTTTAGATCATCAATATACAGGTCCCCATACTTATTGCTGATGTTTACAGCCATATTTGCGGGCATCCTGATGGTATAGTTTATCTCTACCTTATTTTTTGACGGAATGAAGTTTTCGGACAGCTCCTTCAGGTCCGTGAAAAAACCAGAGTATTTACTGCCAAAATTCGTTCTGGCAATGACATAATATTTCGTTCCCGAAAAATCAAAATCTATGTTATCCTGGAGTTTCTCCAGTTTATTGGTGCTGTTCGACTGAACGAAAAGGTCTACTTCGATCCGTACGGAATCTTTCTTCCATGGGATCACTTGGATCTTGCCGTATTTATTGGTCACATCCAGGCGCGTTTCCGGTGCTGTCGGAAACGAACGCACTATCCGCCTGCTCTGGGTATAGGTTTGTGCCTGTACCCCGGCCCCCACTGCTCCAGCAAGCAGGCACCAGATGATAATCCTGCTAAATTTCATGCTCATTCTCTTCATTTTCTTGTGTTTTAGATGTTTCCTTTAAGAAACTTTGTATATCCTCCAGAATTTTCAGTTTCAGGCGATAATTCTGGATCATTGCTTCAACTACTTCATCATTGGCGATATTATCTATAAGGTCTGCTTTCAGTCCTTCATAGACTCTGTCCAGTTCTAACAGATCGCTCCTGAGTTCTTCCCCGAGTTCGGGGAATTCTTCAATCATCGGCTGTATTTCGTTGAGCTTGTCATTAACCATGGTGGTATAATAGATCTCTGCTTCCTTCAGCTCAGGAATGGCATCGGTCCTGATGCTTTTATCCCGTTTCGAGACCAATATATTATCCCTGATAAGGAACTCCTGTACTGCAAAGGATAGCATGAAAATAACAACTACTGCAGCTGCCCTCCACAGGATCCCACGGGTGCTTATCCTCGTGCGTTTCTGCCTCTGGACACGTGACTGGACCCCTTTCCATAACTTCTCATCAGGTTCAAACACATCGAACTGATCCCTGTTCTCAGCTATAAATTTTTCGAGATTGTCCTTCATGGTTATTCGATTTAATTAGTTCTTTAATCTTCTGTTTTGCTCTCAGATACTGGCTCTTTGATGTTGATTCTGACACTCCCAGGATATCGGAGATCTCTTTGTGATCGTAACCTTCAAGTGCGTACAGCGAAAAAATGACCCTGTATCCTTCGGGCAACCGACCAAGCGCCTGGTGAACTTTCTGCACACTGTACTCAATCTCTTCATCATCTTTCTTCTCCTCTATCGGTGCGTCCATGTTTGACAGGTCTTCAGGAAACGTGAGCTCGATCCTCTTTTTGTTGATCCAGTTCAGGCAGTTGTTAATGACTATCCTTTTTAGCCATGCCCCGAAGGACGATTCATACCTGAATGATTCCAGTTTCATGAAGGCGTCCACAAATGAATCCTGCAAAAGGTCCTCAGCTTCCTCCTGGTTGTTCAGCATACGCACACATATATTATACATGGCTTTGGAGTATAACTGGTACAACTGGTACTGTGCCCTGGGATTCCCTGCCTTGCAAAGCTCTATGACCTCCTTGTGTATGTCAGAATAGACTGTCGCCAATTTTCAAACTGATTTCAAAATTAATAGACAGAAGAAATGCATCCGGGTTGCATTTATTTGTGAGAAACAGCACTCAAAATGCTGTTTTTCTAAATTTAACGCTTCAGAATGATTCGTACAAGGGTATATAGCAGAATGATGAGTGAAAAGAAGTAGGCAATACGGGGGATGAAATCGCCGTGCCTGGTATAAAAGCTTATCTCGGTATTGCTGTTGAGGGTGTCTTTTATAACGTCGTCTGTCCAGTACCTGGTAGCCTGCAATATTTCTCCTTTCTGGTTGATAAAGGAAGAAGTGCCTGTGTTGGCAGAGCGGGCGACACTCCGGCGGTTTTCTATGGCCCTGAGTCGTGAGAAACTGTTATGCTGCCGGTAACCTGGGGTATCGCCCCACCAGCCGTCATTGGTTATGACAAATATCAGGGTGGCTCCGGCATTCACATATTCGGTTACAAATTCCCCGAAAACCGATTCGTAGCAGATGGGGGTCCCGATGCGAACCGTCCCGTCCAGTGAAGGAAAACTGCTGCGGTACTCCTGGGTGCCATGGCTGCGGAAGGTGCCTCCCAGTTTCAGGGTCAGCTTACGCAGGAACTTCAGGTACTGCGTATAAGGCATTTTTTCAACCCCAACCACCAGTTTGGATTTTTTATATACAGGGATCCTGCCGGTGGAATCGATCTGTATGGATGCATTAAAGCTGTCATAATACATATCGGTGTTGCTGAGCTGCCTGGCTGTTGTGCTGACCGAATCAGGATGCAGATAGCGTTTATAACAGGTCATTCCCACAATAAACTGCGCCCGGGGGTACTGTGTCATGAACTCTTTCAGCTGCATAATGCTTGGATTCCCGTCCATATTGTGCAACCAGACATTATCGTTGATGAATGTTTCAGGGGCAACAATATAGTCTGTGGTTTGGGTGGTTTTCCTGGCGGCAAGGTCAAGCATTTTTTTCATCTGGCTCTCCATATCCATTCCAAAGAATTTTTCATTATAGGGATCAATATTGGGCTGGACGACCACAATCTCCACAGGGTCTTCTTTTTCAGTATAGGTATAGAACCGGATCAGTGAAATGCTGATAGGCAGGATCAGCAGAAGGCTCCAGATTATCAGGACAGGCAGCAGCCCGGGACTGTTCTGCTCGTGTGCCTGGCCGTTGGTGGCGATGTTCTTCCCGTACGCCTGTCCGTTTGCAGATGTGATGCTTTGTCCGCTGGTGGCGATGTTCTTCCCGTACGCCTGTCCGTTTGCAGATGTGATGCTTTGTCCGCTGATGGCTGTGTTCTCCCCGAATGCCTGTCCGTTTGCAGATGTGATGCTTTGTCCGCTGATGGCTGTGTTGCTTTGCCCGTTGCTTTGCCCGTTGATATGTCCTGCGCGGCCACTCTTCCTGTCGTAAAGCCTGCTGCGAATAAAATTGTTCAGCAGGTAAAAGGCAATGACATTTGAAAGGAGAACCCAGAGGGTCCCGCCAAATGCCCCTGTATATTCGTACCACTGGATAAGGTGGATGTCGTTGGCAAATCCGTTCCCCAGGTTGAGCCAGGGCCAGGTGATTTCACCGTTCATGTAAAAATGTTCGTAGACCAGCCAGTAGACGATGAGGCCGAAGTAACCCGGACCGTCGCCTGCATTGCGGCGGGTGATATGGAAGAGCCACATAACGATGGACATTAGGAAGGAGTTGATAATCAGCGCCATGAACATCCCCAGGGGTGAAGCGTTCCATATCCACCAGGTAGTGAGCCCGTTCCAGATGAAGAAGGTGAAAAAGGAGTAGAGATAGAATTTATGCGGACGGTTGTTTATTTTATCCCTGTAAAGCTGGTCCTCCACCGAGAGCAGGGGAACCAGGGCAATCATAAGTAAGAGTCCTGTGCCCCACTGGGACCATGCAAGTGTAAGCAGCAGTGCGCTGAAGAGGCAATAAAGTATGAAGCGTTTTTTATCCATGAGAACTGCGGCTGGCGGACCACTGGCAGATCGCCTGAGCAAGCCTAAAATATTTTGAAATACGAATTAACAAAAAGATTCAGATAAAAACGTACTTTTTCAGAGTATAACTGAGAAAAGTTATAACTTATTTCGATCACAACCAGAAAAGGTCAGGTTTAATATATGACTGTCTGTTTTAGTACGTGGCCAATAACAGTGTTTTCAGCACTTTGAAAATTGTACTGGATTTAGTACAAAACAGGTTAAAATGTATTAAATATAAGACACTTTTCGAATGTCTTAAATAGACTATATCCAAAATTATGTAGTGCCATCGAGGCCACACCCGGCATAGTTATTTATTTACCAGGTAAATCCCCAGCAGGATAACGCCTATCCATAAAAACTGCAGCATACCGATTGTTTCCCCGTCAAAGATCCCCCAGAGGATTGCAAACACAGGAATGATATAGGTAACCGAGGATGCAAAGAGGGTTGTGGTGAACTTGATAAGATTGTTGAAGATCAGGACTGCCAGAACAGAACTGAACAAAGCAAGTATGCCGATATATCCCAGGTTCAGAAGATGATTTTCAGTCTGGAGGGCCGGGGTCCAGTCAGAGAACAAGAGGTAAATCCCCGATAGCGGACCGATGAAAATGAACGAAAGGGAAGTAATCTCCATACTGGTCATATCTTTCAGCTTATATTTTACCTCATTTACATTGATCCCGTAACAGATGGTTGCCAGCACAACAAAAAGGGCATAGCCGTTAATGTCCGAAAATATATGTTCCCCGCGTCCGAGGATCAGTCCAAGTGCCCCCACCAGCCCGATAAATATCCCCAGTATGCTTATCCATTTTGCCCTGCTCTTATATATCAGCATACCGACAATCAGGGTGAATAGCGGAGTAAGGGAGTTCAGCATCCCTGCAAGGGATGAATCTATCCTTGTCTGGGCCGTGGTGAAAAGGAGCGCCGGTATACCGAATCCTATGAATCCTACAATGATCAGCGAACGCAGGTTGTTCCTGTTAACGACTTTTAAATTCTTGATGGTAAAGGGAAGGATGAAAATGAAGCTCAGGAACATCCTCAGTGCAGCCACCTGCAGGTTGGAATAGGATTCCAGCCCCTTTTTCATCAGGATGAAGGAACTCCCCCAGATCAGTGAGAGCAGCATCAGGGTTGCCAGCTGGGAGGGTTTTCTTTCGAGATTCATGCCAGGTTTTGAGAAGGCGTAAAGATAGCTAATTTAATAAACCGATCGGATCGATCGATCCGATGAATCGATCCGATCGATCGATCCGATCGGGTTGGGTATTGTCAGGTATAATTAGTTTCTTTACTTTTTATAAGAATGTGGAACTTCAATTGATCTTTAAAGGAGTCATAGTAGGACTACTGGTTTCTGCCCCCCTTGGGCCGATTGGTGTTTTATGCATACAACGGACCCTGAACCGGGGAAGGATCTCGGGATTCATTTCCGGCATAGGTGCAGCCGTTGCTGATACCATTTTTGCCATTGTTGCCGCACTGGGCCTTACTATCGTGGTAAATTTTATTCAGCAGCAACACTTTTATTTTCAAATAATCGGGGGCTTGTTTGTGCTTTATATCGGGGGTAAGATCTTTTATACCAATCCTATCAAGCAACTGAAGTTGCAGAGACTGGGTAAAACCAACCTGTCACAGGATTTCTTCTCCGTCCTGCTGTTAACCCTTTCAAATCCAATGGCCATTTTTCTCTTCTTTGCCATCATGGCAGGCATGCATGTTGCTAATGACCAACTGTCTGTAATCCAGATTCTTATTCTTATTTTGGGCGTCTTCGGAGGATCGGCCCTGTGGTGGTTCTTCCTGAGTGCTATGGCTAACAAATTCAGAAAAAGGATACGCCTCAGGAGTATCTGGTGGATGAATAAGATAACCGGTACGGGCATATTCATCTTTGGTTTGTTCCTGATAGTAAGTGTTTGGATTTTTTAGCTGGCAGAACCGTATCTGTATTTGCAGAACCGTATCTGTAAATATTTACCCCTCAGCCGCATAGCAAACATCCTTCAAAACCGTGGAATTTCCACACCCGATTAATAGGTATTAAAACATCCGGGGATTAACCTTTTTACCTTATATTTACCTTAGATTTCACAAATCCCTAAAGGTTTTTATGAAATTAATCAACACTGAGGATCTGTTAAATGCGGCCAGGTTCAGGGGAGTAGCGGGAGAGAGTGCAGCCAAGGTACTGATGCTGCTGAGCCGTTTCCAGAGGATCAATAAGATCTATTCCCGTAATGCGCATAAGGAAGGGCTGGAATTCACCGATGCCATAATCAAAGAACTGGAGATTAAATGGGAGGTCAGCCCGGAGGAACTCAAGAACATCCCTGAAACAGGTCCTTTTATTACCATATCCAACCATCCTTTCGGGGGTATCGACGGACTTTTGCTTATTAAACTCATTGCCTCCATCAGGAAGGATTACAGGGTCATGGCAAATTTCCTGCTTCGGCGGATGGAACCGGTTCAGGACTATATTTTTGCTGATAATCCTTTTGAGAGATCCGGCGCCGGCAAATCAAACCTGACCTACATCAAGGAACTGCACACATACCTTGAAGAAGGTAAGCCCCTGGGCGTCTTTCCGGCCGGCGATGTTTCCAGGTTCAATCCGGATGAAAAAGAAATTTCAGACAGGCAATGGAACTTCCAGGCTATAAAGATGATCAAACGGGCCGGAGTTCCTGTGATCCCGATATATTTCAAAGGCAGCAACAGCAGGCTTTTCCACATACTGGGGCGCATCCATCCGCGCCTGCAAACAGTCAAGCTGCCAACAGAATTGTTTAAACAAAAGAAACGGGGGATCCGGATCCGCATTGGCAGTCCCATTTCAATGAAGGAACAAAATGAATTCAGCGATATTTCAAGATACGGGCGCTACCTGAGGGCCAAGACCTATGCCCTGGGTACTACCCTTGAAGTCCGCAAATTCTTTACCCTGGGAGGCAGGAGGCTGAAGAGTGAGGAACCCATCATTGACCCGGTTAATACCGGAAAACTCGAAACCGAGATAGCCCAGGTAGCAAGCATCTATTCCCTTTTCAAGAGCAAGAATTACCAGGTCATGTGTGTGCCCTCAATTGAGATACCTAACATAATGAACGAGATCGGGCGGTTGCGTGAGGAAACATTCAGGGGAATAGGAGAGGGGACCAACCAGCAGATGGATGTAGATGAATACGACCTCTACTATCACCAGTTATTTATCTGGGATGAGGAAGAAAGTAAGATCGTAGGAGCTTACCGGGTAGGTATGGGAAAGGAAATACTTGAACTGTACGGGATAAGGGGCTTTTACCTGCAAAGCCTGTTCAGGATGCACCGCAGGTTCTATCCTGTACTGAGCAAATCACTGGAACTTGGCAGGTCATTCATCGCCAGCGATTACCAGAAAAAAGCCATGCCCCTGTTCCTCCTCTGGAAAGGCATCCTGTATTTCCTGATCAAGAACCCTGAATACCGGTATCTGCTCGGACCGGTAAGCATAAGCAACCGGTTTTCCGATTATTCAAAGGCCTTGATGATCAAGTTTATCAGGGATCATTACTACAATAATCATTTTGCGCGTTTCATCCATTCGAGAAAGAAGTTCAGGATAAGGATACAGAGTACCGAAACGGATATCATCATTGGTGATTCCAGTGACATCAATAAGCTCGACAAGCTGATCAAGGACATAGATCCCATACACTACAATATGCCTGTCCTGTTAAAGAAATACCTGAAACTGAATGGCAGGATCATAGGTTTCAATATTGATCCCAAGTTCAATAACGCCCTCGACGGACTGATGCTCCTTGATCTCTTCGACGTTCCTCCCGAAACCATCGCAGCCCTTTCTAAGGAAATAAATGACAATTCTTTACTGGAGCGTTTTTCCTTCAACGGGGTAAAGATGATGAATGCGATATCATAACATCTGAAGACGCAACCATAATGTGCAATTTTTCATCTCTTAAGAAATAGCCCCGGATGAAATCCAGGTATATTATTGGTGTAGCATTCATTTCGATTATTTGTTGCTGCGAGAGGCTTAATAATCAGCCTCAATTATCTGTTGATCAGATAATCTATGGTGACTGCAAGCAGGGAACAACAAAATCAGAAAATACAGAGTATATAGAATACAGAACAGCGCAAAAACAATATTTACAGATCAATCATATGAATGTATGGTTTAATTGCGAACCAGGTAAAATATTGGTAGATGCCGAAATAGGCAATGATACTATAGTTATCAATGAAAATGAACAAAGTTCAGAGGCAAATTGTATTTGTCCTTACGATTTATCCTACCGGACCGGACCGATGGCTTATGCACAGTATGTGATAGTGATCCGCAGAGGTGGGGGAGTTTATACCATGTTCCCGGTTGACTTCAATTCTTCAACTGACGGTGTTTATGATATAGAATATTAAGGCCTCAATCAAAACCTGACAGACGGATATTCTAAATAATTTATAATCAGGACAATAATTAAACATTAGCTCGAAATGAAAACACTGATTCAATGCCTCAGGAGTTTCATTTGTTTTGCAGTGTTCCTGGCAATTTTATCATTAACGGCCTGTGATGATTCACCGGGTGGAGATGTTTCAGATGATTTCTTTATTTCCGGTCTGACAATGGATAATTACCCGGAAGTAAACGGCTCTACCTCCACTGAACCGCTGCAGATGCTTATTGCCTGTAAATTACTCGATGTTGAATATGCCTGGGTCTATACCTCGTTCATGTATAATTATCCCTACCACCTGATGCCGGCATGTGACGAAAAGCCTGAAACAGGAAGATTTATAACTGAACACATTGTCCATAGGGGTACTCATACTTCATTCGTATGGCTTATAGATAAAAATACCGATCTTATCCTGACTGCGCGCACCGCATCAGATGACGAATACCATATGGCAGACAGCCTCGGTGTTTCCCTGGTTGAAACCCCCATAGCTATAGATGCCTTTATTTTCCTGGTTAATAATCATAATCCTGTTACTTCTTTATCAACTGAAGAGATCCAGGATATATATACAGGTAATATTACCCTCTGGAATGAAGTTGGCGGTAACAATACTTCAATCAACCCATATATGAGAAACCGGAATTCCGGCAGCCAGGAGCTTATGGAGTCCCTGGTCATGAAAGACCTGGACATGCCGGATCTGCCTGACATGATAGCTTACGGAATGATAGGACTTATAAATTTGATAGAATATGACAGGGAGGGATTGGGATATTCCGTTAATTATTATACCCGGTATATGATACGCAGCGACAGTGTAAAAACTATTGCTGTTGACGGGGTTTACCCGGATTACAATAAGCTGAGAGACAAGAGCTATCCTTATACCACTGATGTATTTGCAGTGATCCGTGCGGACCAGGACAAATCTTCCACTGCATACAAATTATATGAATTGCTTACCACCGCATCAGGACAGGCCGTAATAAACGAAAGTGGTTATATCCCTTATTATTAAATCATTCTTCCCGGTTTAACTATCCCTTAACAATACCTTCAGAACAATTTACCTTACTTTGTCATTTAAAGAGACAAACAGATCTTTATAGCATTAATTCAATTATTAAATACAACTTAAACTATACTAAAATGAAAGCAATAGCATTAGCAGTATTTTCAATCTTACTAATATCGGGGGCAGCAGCAAGTAACACTAATCCTGATAATTCCGGCAATACAGATGGCAAAACCGGTTCATCCATGATGAGTGATGCCGGTTATATGGTGGTAAGCTCTGATTCAAAACTCAACTGGATCGGTAAAAAGACCGGGGGTGAGCATCATGGAAGCGTAATAATAACCGAAGGAAATTTCCAGGTAAGTGAAGGTAAGATGGTAGCAGGAGATTTTATTATTGACATGACTTCCATAAGTGTTGAAGATTTAACAAGCGGAGTCATGAACAAAAAACTGGTAAATCATCTCAAGAGCGAAGATTTCTTCAATACCGAATCACATCCCAGGGCGTATTTCAAAATGACAGAAGGCAAATTTGTCGAAGGAGATGATGATCAGACTGACCATTACCTGGTTACAGGTTCTCTGACCATTAAAGATATCTCACATGATATCAGCTTCAATGCTTATGTTAATCAGGACAGAAGTATGATCAAAACTGATGAGATCGTGCTTGACCGTACCAAATGGGATGTGAATTATAAATCGAAGTCAATATTTGCCGGGCTTGCAGATAATTACATCCATGATGAGATGTATATTTCTATTGAACTGGCGGTTATTAAATAAATTTGTAATTTGCACGATCCCAATAAAATACCGTGCAATGAAACACATTATTCTAATTATTGCTTCTGCAGCCATCCTGTTTACGGGCTGCAGGCAACAGGCTGGACAGCTGAGTGATGAAGAAATAGCCCAACTGCACCAGTCTCTTTATACCATTGACACCCATACCGATACGCCTTATCTCCTGCTCAGGGAAGGAACTGACCTGAGTATCAGGAACGAAGCCCGGGAGGGTGTCGGTAAAATTGATATACCCCGCATGACCGAAGGCGGACTTGACGGGGTATTCTTTGCCGTATATACCCGCCAGGGTGAATGCTCGGAGGAAGGATACCGGGAAATAAGGGAACAGGCGCAGAAGATCTTCGATTCCATACATTCTTTTATTGACAGGGTGCCGGAAGTTGAACTGGCACTGAATTCAGAAGACCTGAAGAGGATCAGCGACCAGGACAGGCACGCGATTTATATAGGGATGGAAAACGGCTATCCTGTTGGCCGGGACCTCACACTGGTTGAGAAATATTATAATTTGGGAGCCAGGTATATAACCCTCTGCCACAGCAGCAATAATGATATATGTGATTCTTCCACCGATGAAGATGGACCCCGGCACGGGGGACTGAGTGAATTTGGCAGGGAAGTGGTCAGGGAAATGAACCGCCTGGGGATGATGATAGACATATCACATATGTCTGACGAATCATTCTTTGAATTGATAGAGTGCAGTACACAGCCGGTATTTGCCTCCCATTCCTGTGCCAGGGCAGTATGCGATCATCCCAGGAACCTCAGCGACAGTTTATTGGTGGCACTTGCCGATCAGGGAGGCGTGATACAGGTATGCCTTGTCAACTCTTATGTAAAACAACAGGATCCGGCCAGGGCTGCTGCCAGGCAGGCCGTTTTTGATAAGCACGGGGATTATTACTCACTGGATGAGGCAGGCAGGCAGGCTTTCATGTTGGACTATCATGCGGTTGATTCCCTGTACCCCGCTATAATTGGCACCGTATCGGACCTGGTGGACCATATCGATCATATTGTCGGGCTGATTGGCATTGATTATGTGGGAATAGGAACAGACTTCGACGGCGGTGCACAACTGGAGGACTGCTACGATGTCACCGAACTGGGAAACATTACTGCCGAACTGGTCAGCCGTGGCTACTCCAAAGCCGACATCCAGAAGATCTGGTCAGGGAATTTCCTGAGAGTAATGAAAGAAGTTGAAAAGGGCAGGGAGAACTGATCATTCAAATATAATATCTCCCGATGCCATTTCGATATACTCTTATTCCATGGAGTAGTCTCATAATTATGAAGCATGTGAATGGGAAATGATCCCGGATCTGTTAATGATAGAGAAGAAATCCTGGAAATAACTTATTACATATCCAATATTTCTGAAAGACTATTATACGGGAATTTACTGCCTTTGCTCTTAATGGTCTGTATAAAGTCGTCACATTCATCCTCGCTTAAAATTCCTTGCCTGTAGCCCTTTAAGATTATATCCTGAGTCCTTATATATTCAATTTTGTGAAAATCACAGTATCTATGTATATCCTTTAAATTGCTACTGGCCAGAATATTTTTATTAAATCTGCAATAAACCAAACAAGCACTTTCTCCTTTGCCTAATGCATGCCCTCTAATGGATGTTAAATGAGCATATTCTATAATATATTCCTCATCTTCAGGGAAATTCAACTCTTGTACATCGCTGTCATCGATAAAATTTTGAATTACGCGAGCGCATTCCCCGAAGCTCTGCTTCGGGGTTAGCGAGCACAAATAAAAATAGACAATTAATCGATGATTCCTCGCAGCTCTGCTGCGAGGAGAGTCAATAATAACATCCCATCCACTCCTAGCTGAGATTTCCTGTTTTACAATATCCAGAATAATTAGTCGCTGGGGATAAATAATTGAAAGTTTGTCAAGTTGATACCCTTTAATAAAATGGCTGAGTACATCTGCATCGAGTACGATTTTCTTATCAGGATTGCTCATTCTTACTATCTGCCAGGTCTATATCAAATCCAATATCTCGCATGAGATCAACATAATGAGATTCTGAGATTTTTTCTTTATCATATAGTTCTTTTGCTATTGTCCCATAATCACCAATTACTAAATTATGACGCCCAGGTTGATATAATTTGACATCGTAACCATATAATCGTGCGTTCTTTAATACATCATATTTATACTCTTCGTATTTCTTATAATCTATTAAATTGAGACCATGAAGTCTATGCAACAAAGCATTTCGGGAACATCCGAAATACTGTTCAATTTTAAATATTGTCGGTAGTTCGATTGCATTCTTTTTTAATTCATTGTCAGGGATAAGATTAATAATGCCATCACCTGGTAATAATAGATATGCTGCAAAACTGTCGGCATCATATTCATGTTTATTTTTAATTATAAAGTCCCCTGTACTGCATGGGTGAAAATCAAAATCTTGTTGAAAGCATAGATGATATATTTCATGGCAAATTGTAAAATTTTGTCTGCCAATTGGATGTTCTGAATTTATCAGTATAAACTTGTTATCGTTGCTTTTAAACGACATACCAGAGAAGCTACCACTGAGCCGTCTGAACACTGCAATAATATTAAGCTTTAACAATAGACTATTAAATGGGATTGGGTCATTTGACCCTATATCCCATTTCGATCTGAAACTTGAAGCTTGTCTTTGTAGGATGTAATTAGTTCTCATTACCGGCTTGAAATCTGCTTCATTAAAAGATAGTTCTTTACAATTTTCTGAAAATCACTTATTTCCTTTAAGTTATCTGGGTCAAGACCATCAGACCTGTAGGCAAATGCAAGATCAGCTGCGGCCATATCAGGGTCTTCTTCTAACAGTGCAATCAGTTCAACCCCAAATAAATCCGCAAGTTTTTCTAGGTTATTGAGAGGGATTTTACGACTTCCGTTCTCATAATAACTGATCAATTCTCGAGGAACTGACAGGAATTGTGCAACTTCTTCCTGTTTTAAATGAAATTTCTTTCGGTAAGATTTGATATTCTTACCAATTATTGTTGCTGGTTCCATGTTTGAGTTTTAGTTTTTGGTTTAGTTTATATATATAACGAAGGGAGAGGCAATATGTTACAAATATTACATATTTATTTATTTTAGTATAAATGTAACAATAAAATATTTAAAAAAAACAATTATGTGTAAAGTTACGATCTGATATATAGGTTTATATATATAAATAACTATCCAGGCAATATCTGGTAATATAGATTGCCTGGAATTGACCTGAAAATAAAACTGCCAAAATCAGATATTGATCTTGGCAGTTATATAATAAGTCTTAACTTTTCTTCTGTTACCATATTTTGTAACATACCAAAGAAAAGTAATTGGTACTAAAATTAAGCATTAGAGATTACACCTGAAACCGCCTGGCTACTTCATTCCAGTCAACCACGTCCCACCATGCACTGATGTAATCCGGACGACGGTTCTGGTACTTGAGGTAATAAGCATGTTCCCAGACATCCAGGGTCAGCAGTGGAGTACCTTTCACATCAGCCACATCCATCAGGGGATTGTCCTGGTTCGCAGTAGAATTGACAACCAGTCCGGATTCAGTCTTCACCAGCCATGCCCAGCCCGATCCAAAACGGGTGGCTGCAGCATCAGAGAATTTCTTCTTGAAATCTTCAAAGGACCCGAAGCTTTTGTTCAGGGCATCCAGGAGGCTGCCGTCGGGCTTGCCGGTACCTGAACCTGTCATTACATCCCAGAACAGGTTGTGGTTAAAATATCCGCCGCCATTATTTCTGACTGCGACAGAATATTTGGATACATTTTTAAATAAGTCTTCGATTGACAGATCTGCCAGTTCGGAACCTTCGACGGCATCATTCAGCTTGGCTGTATAAGCAGCGTGGTGCTTGCTGTGGTGTATTTCCATAGTCCTTGCATCTATGCTCGGTTCAAGAGCGTCGTACGCGTATTTAAGATCAGGTAATTTAAAAGCCATTGTATTAATATTTTATATGGTTACTATTAAAAGCAAATATACAACTATATAGACTCAATATAAATAGATAAATCCTAAATATTTGTTAATTATGGCAGTCCCGGCAAGCAGGAATTTTCATAATTTATCCAATATCTTGGAAGCGACAATCCCAATACAGCAATAAAGCACTGACACAATAACGGCACTAAAACAACAATTGCACAAAAACAATAACGGCAATAAAACAACAACCGCAATAAAACAACAATTGCACTAAAACAACAATTGCACTAAAACAACAATTGCACTAAAACAACAATTGCACTAAAACAACAATTGCACTAAAACAAC
>CAZILN010000127.1:0-5458 GCA_964540005.1 uncultured Bacteroidaceae bacterium
ACGCGGCGTGAAGACCTGCTGCTTGATAAGGGAATGCTGAATAAGATATGGATATTGCGGAATTATCTTGCGGATATGACCTCCCTTGAAGCCATGGAATTTCTTACTGACCGTATGTCCAAGACGAATTCAAATGAAGAATTCCTGATTTCGATGAACAGCGAATAAAATCAACATTTTATCCTGTGTTTTTTTATTTCTCAGCTGTTCCGGCCTCCTTAAAGCCATCGATAAAACCTTTTTTATAGTTAATAAGTTTGCTTTTGCGTCTTCCATCCCTGTTACCAACCAGGTAACCTGCGGAATAGGCGATTGCTGCTATTATGATTCCGGTTAAAACAATGTCAATTATTGTTACACCAAAACCTCATCGCTGTTCTCGAAGTAAAAGACTATATAGAATAATACATTGGATTCCATGATATTTCCTCCTTCTTTAAACGTTCTTCACAGGATAGAATACATAATGCATGCCAAAGTTATATCAGGTTGATTATCAAAAATTTAGGCTGTCTGTCTCAGGCAGGCACCATGGTAAATATGTCCGAAAGCGCCTGGTTTTGTGCGAATACGAACAGAAACAGGGCGGAAAGGGTATTTGTAAGATTTTATCTCAAAGTATTTTGATTTAGGATATTAATAAATATATTTGTCGAATCTGTATGCATATGAAAGTTGTCCATATCATATTATCTATTCTTATTGTCAGCCTCGTGGTGGTGCGACGGTAAGGATGGTATGGATTAATTACAATATTATGAAGGCCATTCTCTCAAGCTAAGAATGGCCTTCTTTTTTTAAAATAATTTCACCAGGAAGGGACAGTTATGAAAAACCAGTTACGGAGCAACACTACAACCCAGGGCAGAAGAATGGCCGGAGCCCGCAGCCTCTGGAGAGCAAATGGTATGAAAGAGGAACATTTCGGGAATCCGGTGATTGCCGTAGTAAACTCTTTCACACAATTTGTGCCTGGACATATGCATCTTCACGGCATAGGGCAGATGGTAAAAAAGGAAATTGAAAAACAGGGATGTTTTGCCGCTGAATTCAATACCATAGCCATTGATGACGGAATTGCGATGGGGCATGACGGAATGCTTTATTCCCTTCCTTCCAGGGACCTGATCGCCGACAGCGTTGAATATATGATCAACTCTCACATGGTGGATGCCATGGTCTGTATCAGCAACTGCGACAAGATCACACCGGGTATGCTTATGGCCGCAATGCGCCTGAATATACCGGCAATATTTGTCTCGGGCGGACCCATGGAAGCCGGCAGGCTGGGAGGGAAAAAGTATGACCTGATAGATGCCATGGTGATGGCAGCCGATGAATCGGTCCCGGATCTTCAGATAACAGAGATAGAAAGAATAGCCTGTCCGACATGCGGATCCTGCTCGGGAATGTTCACGGCCAACTCTATGAACTGCCTTAATGAGGCACTGGGACTTGCCTTACCCGGTAACGGAACTGTCCTGGCAACCCATACCTTCAGGATGGACCTGTTCGAAAAAGCTGCCAGACGGATTGTTGAGATGTGCAGGGAGTACTATGACCAGGGTAATCCGGCTGTTCTCCCGAGAAATATAGCCACTGAAAAGGCCTTCCATAACGCCATGTGCCTTGATATCGCCATGGGGGGATCAACCAATACCGTATTGCACATCCTTGCCATTGCAAATGAAGCGGAAGTTGATTTTAAAATGAAAGATATAGATGCACTCTCACGTAAAGTACCTGTACTCTGCAAGGTGGCGCCCAGCTCGGATTACCATGTGGAAGATGTGAACAGGGCAGGGGGCATCCTCGGGATCATGGGTGAACTTGACCGTGCAGGACTTATTCACAGGGATGTCTCAAGGGCGGATGGATTTACGCTGGGTGAGGTATTGGACCGCTGCGATATCATGCGGGACTCTGCCCTGGGATCTGAGACAGCGATCTACTCTGCTGCTCCGGCGGGTATCAAAAACCTGGTCATGGGATCACAGGCCAGTATGTATGAATCCACCGACATGGACCGCACCGGGGGTTGTATCCGTGATGCGGCACATGCCTATGACCCTGATGGCGGACTGGCTGTTCTGTATGGCAATATTGCCGAAAAAGGAAGCATAGTTAAAACTGCGGGAGTCGACCCATCAGTATACAGTTTTACCGGGGAGGCCATAGTGTTTAATTCACAGGATGAGGCCTGCGACGGGATTTTGAACGGCAGTGTAAAAGAAGGCCATGTAGTGGTGATCCTTTATGAAGGCCCCAGGGGCGGACCCGGAATGCAGGAAATGCTGTACCCGACCTCCTATATTATATCAAAGGGACTGGGTAAAACATGTGCACTCCTGACTGACGGAAGGTTTTCGGGCGGTACATCCGGGCTCTCAATAGGGCATATTTCTCCTGAAGCAGCAGCAGGAGGGAACCTGGCGCTTATCAGGAACGGCGACAGGATTGAAATAAGCATATCCGACAGGCGCATCCATCTGGATATCAGTGAGAAGGAACTGAACACCCGAAGAGAGGAAGAAGAGAAAAAAGGAGACCGGGCCTTCAAAGCCGTGGGCCGGCACAGGCAGGTCAGTAAGGCTCTTCAGGTGTACGCAGGAATGGTTACCTCGGCGGATGAAGGAGCCGTCAGGGTTATTAAACAGTAATCAGCAGATACAGTAAATGATAAGCAAAAACAATAGCTGACCCACAAGATACAGTAGCAAATACAATAATAGCTGATATATCAGGGACAACAACGAATACACATTAACTTTACATATACTATCATGAGCAATGACCAGGACACGAAACAGGCAACGCGCCGGATCACCGGTTCGGAAGCGGTTCTGCTTTCTCTTATCGAGGAAGGAGTAGATACCATTTTTGGCTATCCGGGAGGGGCAATAATGCCTGTTTATGATCTTTTATACGGGTACCATGACCAGCTGAACCATATTCTTACAAGGCATGAACAGGGCGCTGCACATGCAGCCCAGGGTTATGCACGTGTAACGGGAAAAGTAGGTGTGTGTATGGTTACCTCGGGGCCGGGTGCAACCAATGTCACAACCGGACTGGCTGATGCGATGATCGATTCAACTCCCATAATCTGTATCAGCGGACAGGTTCATGGCCCCTTGCTCGGGTCTGACGCCTTCCAGGAAACCGATGTGATAGGATTCTCCATGCCTATCACAAAATGGAACATCCAGGTTACCAGGGCAGAAGAGATACCTGAAGCCTTTTCCAAGGCATTTTTTATTGCCCGTACGGGCCGGCCCGGACCGGTAATGATTGATATTACAAAGGATGCGCAGTTTGCAGAGTTTGATTATTCCTATACCAAGTGCACCGATATCCGCTCTTATGTTCCCAGGCCTACACTGAACCATGAAGATCTGAAAGAGGCCGCCAGGCTGATCAATGAGTCCAAGAAGCCATTAGCCCTTGTCGGGCAGGGGGTTATTCTGTCAAGGACGGAAAAAGAAGTCATCGAACTTATCGAAAAGGCTGAGATCCCGGCTACATGGACCCTGCTGGGTAATACGGCTATCCCTCATGAGCATCCCCTGAACGTAGGGATGCCGGGAATGCATGGAAATTATGCTCCCAATATCAAAACCAATGAAAGCGACCTGCTGATCGCCATAGGAATGCGTTTCGACGACCGGGTCACCGGGAGACTGTCCTCCTATGCCGTCCCTGCGAAAATCGTTCACCTGGAAATTGATCCGGCCGAAGTTGATAAGAACGTCAAAACAGATGTGGCTGTAATAGCTGATCTCAGGGACTCGCTGAAAGCCCTGTTGCCATTGATTAAAGAGAATAAGCACAGTGAGTGGCTGAACCAGTTTAAGAATGCCTACCAGTATGAATACGAAAAGGTAATTGAGAAGGACCTGTATCCGACCAAACCCGGACTTACCATGGGGGAAGTCATCAGGATTATTAATGAAAAGACCGGGGGTGATGCTGTAATGGTAACTGATGTGGGACAGCACCAGATGATTGCTGCAAGATATTTCAGGACCAGTCATACCAGAAGATTTGTAACCTCGGGCGGACTGGGTACCATGGGATTTGGCCTGCCTGCTTCTTTGGGAGCCAAGACAGGCCTTCCTGATACCACGGTTGTTGCCATCATCGGGGATGGCGGTTTCCAGATGACCATCCAGGAACTGGGTACTATTGCCCAGACGGGAGCTGCAGTTAAGATCGTTTTGCTTAATAATAATTACCTGGGGATGGTCAGGCAGTGGCAACAGCTGTTTTTTGATAAAAGGTACTCCTTTACCGAATTAAAAAACCCCGATTTCATCGCTGTAGGCAAAGCTTATGGAATAAACGGGCAGAGGATAACAGAAAGGGATAAACTGGCCGGGGCAATAGGGAAGATGCTGAAATTTGACGGGCCATACCTGTTGGAAGTGATGGTTGAGAAGGAAGACAATGTATTTCCTATGGTAGAGTCCGGGGCATCTGTTTCTGAGGTACGCCTCGATTAGTATTAATTTTCTGAAGCATTCAATTTAGGATCCAATAAGAAAACAACATATCATGGAACAAGAATTCACCATAACAGCTTTCTCCGAGAACAGCATCGGCCTTTTAAACCGGATAACCATTATCTTCACCAGGCGTCATCTGAACATTGACAGCCTGACCGTATCCGAATCGGCCCTTAAGGGGATCTTTAAATTCACTATCGTTGTCAGGACAACCCCGGAGATGATCAAGAAAGTTGAGAAACAGATTGAAAAACTGGTCGATGTACTTAAGGCTTTTTCTCTGTGTGCCGAGGATATTATTCACCAGGAAATTGCCCTGTACAAAGTAGCGACCGAAGTGCTTACTTCAAGCAATGAAATCGAAAGCATGGTCCGCAATCATAATGCAAGGATACTGGAAGTAACCCCTGATTATACTGTCATAGAGAAGACGGGTCATAAGGCAGAAACACAGGAACTGTTTGAAAGCCTGAACCGATTCGGGGTACTGCAGTTCACCCGCTCAGGAAGGGTGGCGATCACAAAACTGAAGGAGGAATATTTTACTGCTTTCCTTAAACATCTCGATAACGAAAAAGAAATGGTGGAACTTTAAGAAAAAAAGATATCTTACAATAATTAACAAAACAGAAAAAATGGCAAAACTAAATTTTGGTGGTGTAACCGAAGATGTGGTTACACGGGAAGAATTCCCTCTGAGCAAGGCACGGGAAGTACTTTCAGATGAAGTTATAGCTATCATCGGTTATGGTGTACAGGGACCTGCACAGGCAATGAACCTGAAGGATAACGGGTTCAAGGTAATAATCGGTCAATCACCTGATTTCAAGAGTGACTGGGACAGGGCAGTCAGTGACGGATGGGTCCCCGGGGAGACATTATTCCCCATTGAGGAAGCAGCCAGGAAAGCCACAATTATACAGTACCTGGTGTCAGACGCCGCCCAGATGCAT
>CAZILN010000128.1:0-6039 GCA_964540005.1 uncultured Bacteroidaceae bacterium
ACTTCCCTTGCGAATACTTCGATTGGGCTTGCTTGCTATGTTGTTTCTATTGTCCTGGACCCAGATTTCCGGACAATCCATTAATTTAATCACCACCGGTCAGGTTCTGAACTCTATTCAATCGACAGTCCCCTTTTTAACAATTACACCGGATGCAAGGTCAGTTGCACTGGGGAACAGCGGTGTGGCTATTTCTCCTGATATAAATTCCCAGTTCCGGAATCCTGCCCAATATGCCTTCATTGAAAGAAGGGCCGGCGCATCAATCAGCTATTCCCCATGGATGAGAAAACTGATAAATGATATGAACATGTATTACCTGGCAGGATATTATAAACTGAATGAAAGACATGCCATCAGCGCTTCTGTGAGATACTTCTCTTTAGGAAGGATTGTATTTACAAGTATCTTTGGACAGCCACGAGGACAATATAATCCTGGTGAATTTGCAGCAGATGTAGCCTATTCAAGAAAATTATGTGAGAACATCTCAATGGCAGTTGCTGCCAGGTTCATCAGCTCTGATCTTACATCTGGAATTATAGGTGGTTGGCAAAAAAAAGGACTGGCGCTTTCGGGGGACCTGGCCTTGTATTACAGGAAAGACCTGTCATTATTCGGCAGGAATTCTCAGTTTGCCTCCGGCTTCAATATATCCAATGTCGGTAATAAAGTAAAATATGCAGACGACCGGCCTAAAGTATTTATTCCAATTAATCTCAGAGCCGGTGCAGCATACCTGATAAAAAGCAGGGACGATAATTCCATTACATTTAGTGTGGATATGAATAAACTGCTGATGCCAGCTCCTCCCAATAGTGGGAGAAGTGAACTGATAGAGGAACTTCATGAAATAAGATATGCCTTTGGAGCCGAGTACTGTTTGAACAATAAATTAGCTTTCAGGACCGGGTATTTTCACGAGCACCCCAGTATAGGAAACAGGAAATTTATTACTGCAGGAGCAGGAGTTGATTATAGCAGGTTTCATCTGGATATGAGCGGGCTGATCCCCACTAAAGGGAATAGTCCCCTGGAAGGAACATTCAGGTTTAGTCTTGGTGTGAAATTCGGACAGAGTTTTTTGCCCGGACAAACTTCTGGAGAAGATAAAATTTGAAAATGCCGAATGACAGGTGAGAAATCCGGTGTCAGTAAAGAAACAGGAAAGCCCTCTCTACTGAGCTTTCCTGTTAACATTGCCTGTGGCTGGTGCGGTTTTTCAGCATTACTAACCCTGTCTGACCACACCCTTCAGGATCCCATCGGATCGATCGATCGGATGAACCGATCGGATGAATCGATCCGATGGGGTTAATCGCCGTAAATCGGCAGGCTGCTTAATAATTGAATGTCAGTTACATCGGTGTAGTCGTACTGGAACAGGCCGTCTTCACCGATCATTATAAGTACCTCGTTGTACGGGATCACGTCGAAGGTGTTTATGTCCTCGAAATGAGCCAGCATGTTTGCCTTCAGGTTCAGGGGATCTGAAGCATCATAGACCTTGAGTCCGGCATCCCCGTCACAGATAAAGAGTATACCCTTATCTATCCCGAGTCCGTGAGGATTATGCATGGGATAAGACTTGATCCTGTATGGGTTGCTAAGATCGGCTACGTTGACAATATCAAGCTGGTTGACATCCCCGTCACACATGTTGCCAGTCCTGAGGGTCACATAAGCATAATTTCCATCCACAACCACAGGGTCGCAGGATGTAACATGCCAGTAGCTGGATTTCCACTCTGGTTCATAGGGATCTCCCAGGCTGTAAATATGCATGCCTGTTGTTGATCCTATGAACAGATGATCCCTGGCAATAAAAACTGTTTCAATGTTCCATCCCACGGATTGCTCACCCATAGAGGCCGGATCTGCGGCAACGGATACATCAAAAAGGTACAGGTTGTACTGGTCTATGGTATACAGCAGGTTGTCATATATAATAAACCGTGCCATGGACCCGCCGGTCCCGGAGCCGGAGTTACCCCCGGAATTTGCCGATGGTGAGGCGGCCATATCCATGGTTTCCAACCTTCCACCCCAGAACCTGAATGGGTAATCATATGTAACCATATCCACTTCCTCCCTGACTGTCTCTGTTTCCCAGCCTACCACCACTCCGTTTGCCTGATCAACAAGGCCGACACGTGTTCCGGATTCATAAACCGGAAGAGAATATTCAAAGACATCTTCATGCCTCGCTACCTCATGTACATCATCCAGGTCGCTGATATCAAGTGCTACAAGGTCCACATAGGAATCGACATAAAGGATCCCATCCTTGATGGCCATATCGACATTTCCCGGGATATCTATAAATGAGATTATCTCGGGATGCTCAGGATCGGTGTTATCAATTATATGTATGCCTTCGTTGAATTCATTGACCAGCAACATATCTCCCAGTATATAAATCTTCCCGGGTTGCCTGATCTCTTCCGGCTGGGTGTCGGTGATGGTGGCACGCAGTTCGTCCCATGACATGTATACCGGGTTATTTACATCGAAGGTCTCGTATATCCTGTCCTGGCATCCGTTGACCAGGAATAATACTGCCACAACAGAAAGGATATGTATGAATGAGAAAGGAGCTTTTTTCACAAGTTTAAATTTTTATAATTAATTAATAATAAGTTAATTAAAAAATTGAGAACTTGTGCAACCACTCGTTACACTCGTTCTCTCATGAAAAATTTAATCATTTCCATTTGTGAAAGAAATGATTAATTTTTTCAGGTTCGTTTCATTGTTGTTCATGTTTGTTTGTTCTCTAGGTAGATGGAGATGATGCACCGGAGGTTGCGTCAGTCCTTTTGAAATTCATTTATTTTTCTCCACGCAACCATCATGATCCAATAATCATCATTTAAGAATATAACCAACAATTGTTTATAAGTTGATATGAAAATCCTGAAGCAACCGGTCTGTATCCTGAAAAAATCTGTTTTCCTCCTGTTCGCCGGTATATTACTCGGCGGAACTCTTCTGTCACAGGTCAGTAAAATTGATATTATCACATTGAAAAGCGGCAGCATCATTAAGGGGCGCCTTATCGAAATGACTGACAGTACTAAAGTGAGCATTGAAACCCTGTGCCAGAACATATGGGTATTCAGCCTTGATGAAATTGATAAAATTGAATCAGAGCTGGTGAAAACCCATGATCCCGCTCCGGTTGCAGCAGGTGAAACCCCACGCAGTATTGCCAGAGAAAAAGGGTATTATAATATCAGCTCACCAGGGATACTAATTTCTTCAGGCAATAATGATAAGAATACAATATTCTCATTCCAGATCATCAATGGATATCAGTACCACAGCAGGTATTATGCCGGATTCGGAACAGGACTTGAATTTTTTGAGTATACACATCTGCCCCTGTTCCTTGAAGGACAATACAGGCTTTTAGACAGGAATGTTTCGCCATATATAACAGTCAAAGGCGGTTATTCCGTAATGCTGGATCATCCGGATAGTGATGATTGGGTGAGCTACCAGGGGAAAGGTGGGTACCTGTACGGTGCGGGCATGGGTATTATTATGCCATTTGGTAAGAAGAATGCCCTGACAATCAGCTTTCTCTACAGGCACCAGGATGCAACCATCATCTATACAACCAGATGGAACGATCAGACAACAAAGATAACTACAGAATATGACAGGTTATCCTTTCGTGTGGGTTTGATGTTTTATTAGAGCCTGTCCGGAATGATCCTTATTCGGGCCATAGTGAAAAATTTAGAAACGTTTTCTTCGTTTATTGTATGTAAATCAATTATTTTTACGCAAGTACGTGATCAGATCAACAATGAGATTAGGTAGGAAGCCCAGATTATTTTATATCACCGGAATTTTAATGGTATGTACTCTCAGCCAGTGTGTCAGAGAGGAGAGCCCTGTGCCCGCCCTGCCGGTATGGTCCAGTCTTGAACCGCTTGATATACCGCTCAGACAGCGGGAAGCCCAGTTCGAGAAGGGTAACCTTGTAAGGAATGCATCTTTTGAGGAAGGAAGATTATATGACCTGGACAGCCTGAGTACACGTTTTAATATCACAGGGTGGAAGAAAGTCGGTGATCATGTCTACTGGGTTGATGCCATGAATGACAGCCTGCATCAGGGAGAAGAGGTACGCACAGGCAGGCATGCAATCAAGGTACACAGGGAAAAAGCGGATGAAACCGTTGACAAGGGAGACGGGGTCATAAGTGATTATATAAGGGTGATACAGGGTAATTACAACCTGAAGTATGATATCCGGCTTGAGAATGTCTATCCTAACAGGGGCCGAAGGGGGACCAAGATATTTGAGGCAGTGGATATACGCCTTATATATTATGATAAGAACAAACTCCTGATAGACGGAACCAGTTATTATCCTTATAAAGATATAATTCTGGATAATACATTTAAAGCCTTCCAGTTTTCAAATTACTGGTATATAAATTCCTTTGACTGGGCTACTGTTAACGGGCGGACCTGCAATTTCCCTTACCCTGACGGTGATATTCCAGATGAGGCTAAATATGTGAGGATATTTATTGGATTGAAGGGTACCGGTACCATGTGGGTAGATAATATTGATTTCAGGTATACCAGGCATAACTTTTCCCCGAGGGAACGGCTGATACCTCTGTTTGATACAAGTTATTCTTATGCGGACCTGATAATTCCGACACCACAGCATATTGACCCCGGGCAACCACTTACTTACTACTCCCTTGAAACAGATACCATCCCCCTGCCAGTAATATATCTTTCAGGCAATGCAGCAAGGGTGACACGCAATGCTGCAAACCTCTTACAGGCTAATCTGACGGCTATATGTAAAAATATGATGCCTGATTCAATCCCAAGTGATATTAAAATCATCAATACACTTTCAGATGAGGATATAGAATCAGGAAGGTTGATCTTCAGCCTTGGCAGGAACAGGCATTTTTACAGGAACACCGGCAGGATCATCCTGGACAGTATTGCCGGAGTTGAACAGGGATATATCGTCCAGGCCGATTCGGCATTCCCAAACATCATTTACCTTGTCGGGAACGATGCTGCAGGCGATTATTATGCTGCAGCTACAGCCTCGCAATTACTTGATAAACAATTCTTTATTTATCACAGTGCCACTGTGGTCGATTATCCCGATTTCAAGGAAAGGCCTTTCCTGCTAAGTACCTGGCAGCATGAGTTTGATGTCAATTTTGACCTGGCGAACCTGGCAAAACTGAGTCAGTGGAAGCTTAACAAGGCCTATATACCTTACAGCCTCAGGGATGATAAAACGGACTGGTACAGACCTGAACCCCTGTACAGGTCCGGGGTCGCGGAGATAGCAAAGGAATGCAGAAAGCTGGGGACGCTGAAAGCTGTACAGATGGTTAATCCATACTATCACCTGGCTCCTGGCACCCGGGTCGATTCACTCAGTGATGAGGAGATCAGTGCCTGGACACACAGCAGCCAGCTTTCAATGAGGCAGTTGCTTGGTGTTTTACAGATTGGAAGCAGGGCAGGAGTGAGGGAGTTTGTGCTGGGTGCAAACGATCACCTTCCTTTACAAGGGTCCTGCGGAATGGAGTTTAGCCTTTATTCCCAGGCTGACAGAAAGAAATTTGTAAACCTGCAAAATGCTCATGCTGCTCTTATTAACCGTGTGAGCACATGGCTGGAGTCAAATTATTCAGGCACCAGCCTGATTTTTGTTCCGCCCTGGTATAATAATGAATATATTGATGAAAGCTGTGGCGAGGGAGACCAGTATCTGCCTGACCTTATGTCCCAGATCCCCTCCTGGGTGCGGGTAGCCTGGTCAGGAGGTGCCAGGGGTTCGCGATCGGTAGATATGGCTGATATCAAGAGATTTAATATTCTTACAGGCAGGCAGCCTGTGTATTGGGACAACAGCCTTGATATTCTCTCAAGGAGTTTTGACAACAGGTATTATCCGCTTTATTATCCGGGTAAGGTCAGGATGCACAGCCTTTTTGAGGCCTTCGATGTAGAATTACCCGATAGTTTTAACCTCTATTG
>CAZILN010000129.1:0-14241 GCA_964540005.1 uncultured Bacteroidaceae bacterium
CAAGGAATAAAAATATCATGGATGGGGCAATCGGCTTCGTATCTACATCAGACGGTGTGACAATCCTTGAGAAAATTGAGAAAGCCGACCGCACAGAAGGGGACGTGCACCTGATGGGCAATCCTCATATCAATACGGGTCCCCTTAACTGGAAGATAATAGCCACTAATATTGCAACCGGACTGATAAAAGTGGATCCGCAGAACAGCACCTATTACCTGGCCAGCCTTGAAGAATTCAAGGACCAGGTTGACAGGGCCCTCTTCGGAGATGAGCTCGTGGATCTGCTCGGTGGGGAAACATTATCACAACTGCTGGCCAACAAACAGCTATTTCCCTTCCTGGAACAGGAGTACCAGGGTGAAGTAATGATTGATAAACTCGGGGGATGGCTGAAGGAAGCTGAGTCATTTCGCGGGAAAAAGATCATCGCATATCACAAGAACTGGGCGTATTTTGCAGAAACATTTGGTCTTGAACTCATCGGATATATAGAGCCCAAGCCAGGCATTCCCCCATCTGCCAGGCACGTGGAATATATTGTAAACCTGATTAAAGAACAGGATATCAAACTGATGCTTGTGGCCAGTTATTTTGAAAAGAAATCCCCTCAGATGATTGAAGATAAAACAGGCATTAAAGCTCTTTACCTGCCATTATTTGTTAATGGTATTCCTGAAGTCACCGACAACTTCCAACTGGTGGATTACTGGATCAAACAGATCAATGATAACATCAAATAAGCCGTGATGAAACCCTTATCACTAGCATTTTAAACGAATGAAAGAAACACTACTATTTTTAGCGGCTCCACTGGCTGCCAGCATAATCCTGGCCGGAATACTAGGCTATTTTGGAACGCATATCCTAAGCAGGGGTATTATTTTTATAGACATTGCCCTTGCCCAGATTGCTGCCCTGGGTACAATGATAGGCCTGATCATGGGATTCAGTGAAGAGGCAATCGGACTGCAGGTCATATCTTATGCCTTCACAGTATTAATCATTACGGCTTATGTTTTCCTGCGATCCGGCAAGCCGGTCATTCCACAGGAAGCAGTCATAGGAATTATTTACTGTGTGGGACTAACCCTGGCAATCATACTTGCCGAGCAGATACCCGGAGGATCAAATTATATTACCAAAACCATAACGGGTAATATCCTCTGGGTGACATGGGATAAAATACTTGGGTGCCTGGCACTATTTCTCGTCATAGGACTGATCCATATATTGCTCGGCCGGTCTTTTATCATGGCCTCAGACCGGCCGGATACCATGCAATCACAGACACGGAAAAACAGGTTGATAGAGTGGCTCTTTTATGTAAGCTTCGGGATCATAGTGGTAAAAACAGTTCTGATCGGAGGTATATTCCTGGTTTTTACACTGCTGATAGCTCCTTCAGTGGCTGCCACCCTGTTCACGGGAAACTGGAAAAAACGGATCATCTGGAGCTGGATAATCGGCATTATCGGGTCTGTTTCAGGCATTTTCCTGTCATATTACCTGAATATATCAAACGGTCCTGCCATTGTCTGCCTGCTGGGCATTCTCGTCTTTGTCCTGGCCTTCATAAGGATGGCAATGCCGGCAAATAGGTAAAACGGTTAAACTGGCACAGGCCGGGCAAAACCAGTAATTGATAAATATTAACAAATGATCATCTCAAATCTCCAGTTTTTAGTCGTTCCCTTCCTTACATGCCTTTTACTGCTTCTTATAACCTCCTATTTCGGGATACATGTCCTTAAAAGAGAGATTATTTTTATTGATATTGCGCTGGCCCAGGTTGCAGCCCTGGGGGGCGTAGCCGTATCATTGCTGGAACATAAGATGAACGGAGCCGGAGCATCTCAATACTTACAAAACCATGAACTGTTCACTTTTGGGTTTTCCCTGCTTTTCTGCCTGCTGGCAGCCTTCCTTTTTACCCTGCTGAAAAATCCAAAGATCAGGGTCCCGGTAGAAGCGTTTATCGGAATTACATATGCATTCGCGACAACGGCAGCTGTCATTATCCTGGATAAGGGAGCCGGAGGTGATATTCACATTCATGATATGCTTACAGGGTCATTACTATGGACAACATGGGACAGCCTGCTGAGTCTTTTCATTGTAGTTGTTATTATCGGAACCGTTCATATTATATTCAAGAAGCAGTTTGTCGGACTGACAGAAACCTATAATAGTACATCCGGAACCATCCGGAACAGGAAATTCTGGGACTTCCTGTTTTATTTCACATTTGGCATTGTAATAATTGAGGCCATAAAAACAGGAGGTATCCTGACAGTGTTTGCCTTCCTTATACTCCCCGCCTCCTTTTCCGCATTTTTTTCAAACAGTTGGAGGATAAGGATCATTCTCGGACTGGCTGCCGGTCTGTTTTCAGTCTTGGCCGGATTGATCCTTGCCATGCAAATGGATGCAAGCAGTTCCCCGTATATCATCCTGATCATGGCCGTGATCCTGGCCGGCGGCTGGGCCGCCAGGAGTCCCTTGTTCTGGGGTAAAGATAAAAAGCTCCAATCATGAGTCCGGCCGGTTCTTACCAATGAAACGAACATTAATAAATTTAAGCAACTTCTTCACAAAGGGTGTTGTTTAGATTTTTGTATATTGAGCTCTCCTACCAAATCGATTCAACATGTTCAGGAATTATCTGTTAATTGCCCTCCGCAATATCAGGCATAATAAATTGTTCTCATTCATAAATATTTCCGGTTTATCCATCGGCCTGGCCTGCTGCTTTATCATCCTTCTTTATGTCAGGGATGAATTTTCCTATGACAGGTTCCACCGGGATGCTGACAAGAAATACAGGATAGCTCTCAACAGGATCTATCCTGATACAGAGGTCAAATATGCCGTTATACCTCATTCTGTCGGACCGACCATGCTGGAGGAATTCCCGGAGGTTACGGCTTGCACACGACTTTTTGCGGGACAGAATGAAATCCCGTTTACATACGGGGACAAGACATTTATTGAAAAGAACTGGATGCTGGCCGACAGCAATTTTTTCGAAATGTTTTCAATAGAACTCCTGGAAGGAGATCCTGGAAATGTCCTTACAACTCCCAATGAAATGATCATTACCGAATCTACAGCCAGAAAATACTTCGGTGACTCGGCGGCTGTGGGCAAGGCACTTACTACTCTTTTCGGAGAAGTACTCATTAGCGGAGTATGTGCGGATGTCCCTGATAATTCTCATATGACGTTTGATTTACTGGGATCACTCCGTATGCTTGGCTTCCTTAACCAGCCGGACTTTGTTTCCTTTTCCTGCTATACCTATATCAAACTACAGGAGGCTTCACAGACACAGGCAGTCAGAGAAAGGATCCCCGAGCTGATACGTAAGCATGCGGCCGGACAGATACAGGCCCGGATGGGGGTTTCCTATGATGATTATATCGCTGCCGGCAACGGCTATGATTATTACCTGCAGGGACTCCGGGATATACACCTGCATTCAGACATAGAACAGGACCTGAAACCCAACGGTAATTATTCCTATGTCATCATCAGTATTTCCATTGCGATATTCCTGCTTATTATCGCGAGTATTAACTTTATGAATCTAACAACGGCAAGATCAGTTGACCGCGCCCGTGAGGTGGGTATCCGTAAGGTAGTGGGCTCCGAAAAGGCACAGTTGATCCGGCAGTTCCTTATTGAATCGATTATTATAACTCTTATCAGTCTCCTACTGGCCATTTTTCTTGTCGAGCTTATTCTTCCGCAATTCAATAGGCTTATCATGAAAAACCTTTCGGTCAATTACCTCGATGCCTTCACACTGCCTGTCCTGTTATTATTTGCCCTGATCATAGGGATACTATCGGGGAGTTACCCGGCATTTGTCCTGTCCTCCTACAAACCAACTTCAATTATCAAGGGGAAATTTTCCACAGGTAAAACCGGGACCATCACCCGGAATGTGCTGGTGGTTTTTCAATTTTCCATTTCCATCTTCCTGATTTCATTTACACTTCTGGTTTTCAGGCAATTAGGATTTCTTTTAAATAAAGATATGGGCTTTGACAAGGAAAAAATGCTAATTATTGAAGGAAATGTCCCGTCTGAAAACTATGAAAGTTTCAAACAGGAACTGATGCGAATGCCCGATGTCAGTAATGTCTCCTATGCATCCACTCACATTACAGGGGGATACTATCCCGGCTTTATGGTCCAGATTGAAGAATATGGTTCCGATGTTATAACAACCCGTTTTATGGTTGTGGATGAAGATTTCGTTGAGACATTGGGGCTTCAGATCATCGAAGGGAGGAACTTCTTCGGGAAATTCAATGACAGCCTTAATGTCATCCTCAACCAGACTGCCATTGCTGAATACCAGCTGACAGGAAATGCCATCGGTGCCACGCTGATAGAACCTGTTGATACGGGCGGGGGAACCGCGTTACGGGAATTCAAAGTGATAGGCATAGTCAACGATTTCCATTATAACTCCTTTCATGATAAGCTGAATTCATTCGTTTTCCAGAGTTTAACAGGACCCAATGGTTTTGCCGCCATGGTGTATGTCAGGATAAATTCCGGAAATTATTCCGAAACAGTGGTAGGAATGGAAGAAAAATGGAACAGCTTTTTCCCTGATCAGCCCTTTTCATATTTTTTCCTGGATGACAGGATCAGCAGCCTTTATACCACCGACCAGACCTCCGGCAGGATTTTCAGTGTATTCACTATCCTTGCCATATTCATTGCCTGTGTGGGTCTGTTCGGACTGGCGGCCTTTACCGCAGAGCAGCGTACCAGGGAGATCGGTATCAGGAAAGTCCAGGGAGCCTCGGTGGGTACCATTGTATGGCAGCTATCAACCGGTTTTACCAGGCTGATCCTCATTTCTTTCATCGTTTCCATTCTTCCGTCCATCTGGGCCATGGACAGGTGGCTGGGAAATTTTGAGTTTCATACGGGCATTTCACCGGTAATTTTTGTTTATTCCGGTGCACTGGCCATTGTGATTGCATTCATCACCATATCCTATCATGCCATCCGATCGGCCAATACCAATCCTGCAGATATACTAAGGTACGAATAAGCAGCCTGCCTGAAAAGGTCCAAATAATTTCCCTTCATACTGATTGAAGCTGTCTGTTAAGCGGACATGATTTGAGTGCGCCCTCAGATCCTGAGTAAAATTTTCAAATGATCCTCCGGGTGTTGTTCCAGTTGCTCGAATGCAGCCTGGATATTGCTCAGGGGCTCAACGGCTGTGACAAGTATTTCGGGAGTAAGTGCCCCCCGGGCCAGTTGCTCAATGGCATCTGCGAATTCCCCGTGACTGACCCTTGAAGCAATAATCTTTGCTTCTTTCCAGATGAGTTCTTTCATTATCACCGGTGCAGGATCATCCGCCAGTCCAAGCACACAAACTGTCCCGGCGCCCCGGATAGCCTGAACACAAGCCCTGACCGGATGAGGCCGGTCCTTAAGTTCTGATGCATGCCCGACAGCTTCGAAAGCCACATCCACACCTTCTCCTTTAGTTGTCTCTTTAATTACAGCTATCGGATCATCCTTGACCGGGTTGATAGCTATGATATCGGGATAGCCGGATCTTGCCCGTTCCAGCCTGCTTTCCAGTATATCAACCAGGAAAACCCTGCCTGAGGTTTTTGTTTTTACTGCCTGCAAAATAGACTGGCCGACTTTACCGGCCCCGTATATCAGGACAGAATCGTTCTCAGCAAGTCCAGCCCTGTTACAGGCATGAAACCCAATTGACAGGATCTCAATCAGTGCAGCATGTTCCTCCTTGATACCGGGCGGCAATTTGTAAACCATGGCTGAATCCACTGCAATATAATCTGCAAATCCCCCATCCATATCTATGCCCAGCAGCCTTAGAGAGGTACAGGACGGGTAGTGCCCCATCCGGCATGCGGCACACTTTCCGCACCAGATGATGGGATCAACCGTTACCTTATCGCCCGTTTTAACATTCACCACAGCTTTGCCTGTAGCGGCAACAGAACCTGAAAATTCATGTCCAGGGATAAATGGCAGGCACGTGCGGGGATGAAAATCTCCCGAAAAAATATGCTGATCGGTTCCGCATATACCTGCATAGTTGATTTTTACCAGTACCTGGTCGTCTCCCGGCACCGGGTCATCTGCCTCCTGGTATGAGAACCGGCCGTATTCTTTTAAAACTGCAGCTTTCATAATTTCCCAGCTATTTAAAATCCTTATGCCAGTAATTTTTGCCTTCATGTTTCTGAAACAGGTACTGGTAGTGGCTGTTATCCTGAGCCTGACCAATATCCAGTGAAGGAGGCAAGTCTCCGAGAGCAGCCCTTGCACTGTCCATTTTTGCAAGCATCTCCGCAAGTTTCCCGGGCATTTCTTCTGCCAGGTTTACCTGTTCGCCCGGATCATCTTTCAGGTTTATAAGCAGTACCGGATGAGGAGGTACGGCTTTCTTCCCCCGGTTGCCGTTAAATCCTTCATAAGCCAGTTTCACTTTCCAGTCTCCTTCACGGTAACATTCCATTAAGGACAGGTCGAAATACAGGAACCCTGTATGCTGACGCTTACCCTCACCGAACAATACCCGGCTTATGTCCACTCCATCCAATGGTTTATCGGGCAGATCTGTGCCTGTAATTGCAGCAATGGTTGGGAACCAGTCCATCATCAAAGCCATATCATCATACACCTGGCCGGCCGGGATACGTGCAGGCCACATGGCCAGGGTAGGAACCCGCTGGCCTCCCTCGAAAGTATACTGTTTCCCTTCCCTCAGTATTCCCGCAGATCCGCCATGATCTTCCATTACCAGCCAGGGACCGTTGTCGCTAGAGAATATGAGCAGGGTATTCTCAAGGATACCATGCTCCTCAAGTGTATTCATTATCTGCCCCACACTCCAGTCAATCTCCTGTATAACATCGCCATACAATCCCCTTTCAGATGTCCCGGTAAAATCCTCTGAAGCGTAAATGGGTACATGAGGCATGCTGTGCGCCAGATAAAGAAAAAACGGGGAAGCATGATATCGGTTTATGAAATCCACCGCTTCCTGTGCATAGGTCCTGGTAGTATAATGCTGGTCAACCTGGTATTCCTCCACTTCATTACCCCGCATATAGACAACGCTCTGCATATCGTTGCTGTACGGAATGCCAAAGTATTCATCAAAGCCACGCTGCAGAGGCAGAAATTTTTCTCTGTGTCCCAGATGCCATTTGCCGACATGCCCCGTAGTATAGCCCTTTTCCTTAAGTACATTGGCAATGGTAATTTCATCCAGGGGCATACCCGTGTAGCTCTCAGGAAAAAATACGTTGTTGATACCCATCCTCTGTGGTATTCTTCCGGTCATAAGGGCTGCCCTTGATGGACTGCAAACCGGTGAGGCCGAATAGAATTCAGTGAATTTTATTCCCTCTGCAGCCATCCGGTCGACGTTTGGAGTACTAATATCCTCCGCACCAAAACATCCAATATCTCCATAACCCAGATCGTCACAATATACGATCACAATATTGGGTTGATCATCCCCTGAAGCTGCCTGCCGGGACCTGTCGGAGGTGCAGGAGAATAATATGGCCGGTACTGCCAGTATGAAAAGTAGCTTTTTCATTATAATTAAATATTTTAAGGGTTTAACTTAAGCAGGTCAGAAAAGTTATCTTCTTCATATGATTGAAAGTTTTTAGTTACCATCAAATGTATCCATCATATCCCAATTCTCCATGAGAGATACCAGGTTTTCTTAAGCAAAATACCTGATAAATCTTGCCAGATGACTGCCACTTTATTATTTTTAGATCACCATGAGATACATTAAGTCATCCCTGCTGATCATTGCATTCGGTATTTTTCTGGTTTCCGGTACAGGAGCAGCACATTTACTGCAGGTAGATCTGGCAGAGGGACAGGGAATCCCGGCTTACCTCTTAAGTTTCTATGGAGAAAGGACCATCCTGGTCGATTCTGCCCTTTCCGATGAATCAGGGTCAATCCGTTTTAACATGGCTGATGAGCGCGTTCCTGGATTGTACCAGCTCCGCTTCCCAAATAACCGCTCCCTGAACCTGGTCTACAATTACGAAGACATTCATATTCGCACCAGTTTATCCAATTCCATTGACAGCCTGAAGATTCTTCACTCAATTGAGAACACAATCTATTACGGGTATTTAAGACTATCCCGGGATGTATTATACCGCACAGAGATCCTTGATCCGGTGATGAATTATTATCCGCGCAGTACCGATTTCTTTACCCTGGCAGCAGCTGAAGCCACAGAACTGATCCGGATGGAACGCGAATATATAGAGGAACTTGAAGTAAACCATCCTAATAGCCTTGCAGGCAGGTATATACGATTCACCCGGACCGCTATTCCGGATCCCCTTCTGCCTGCGGAAAAAAAGAATGCCATCAGGAAGCACGAATTCTTTTCCGGAAAAGACTTTAATGACACAGATCTCTTACAGACGGATGCCATCCCGGGTAAACTAATAGAGTATCTGGCCATGCACCGCAATCAGAATTATAATTTTGACCAGCAGGAAGCTGCCTTTATCGACGCAGTGGATTCCATAGTATTTCTGAATGTCATGCATGAAGATGTTTTCGCCTATGTCATACAATACCTGGTGGCCGGGTTTGAAAGGTTCAAATTTGAGAAGGTCCTCGACCATATTTATACAGAATACCTACCTATGATATCCTGTACGGATGAATCTGTTAAGGACAATCTTGAAAAACGCCTCGCCCAGTATTCCAAAATAACCCCGGGCGCCCAGGCACCTGATTTCACCATTCCCGATACAGACGGAAACTCTGTCCGTCTATATGATTTATATTCATCAAAAATTCTTCTGATCTTCTGGGCCAGCTGGTGTCCGCACTGCAAGGAAGAACTTGAATCCCTGAAATCCATGGTCGCCCAGGATCAGTCAGGCGCATCCGGGCTGCCGGAGATCATTGCTATCAGTGTGGATACGGAAATGGATCCCTGGATGAATGAAATTCTCAACAATGGCTATACATGGACGAACTGTGCAGAATTAATGGGGTGGAACGGGACAGCCGTATCATCATATTATATTTATGCCACTCCTACTTTTATCCTGATGGGACCTGATAAAAAAATAATAGCCCGGTCCGGGACTATCACCGAGATCAGCAAGTTTTTTTAAATGGGCCATCATATTATGTTAGCAGGTCATCCACCCTCCGGACAGATATAAAAAGGAAGGCCGCCTCACTTTCAGTTTGAGACAGCCCCTTTAATTATCAGAAAAATAACTTTATTACGGCATAGCGGGAAGTTTCCAGCCATCCCTGTATTTGTGTTTAACCAGGTCTGCAGCAAATTCCTTTGCTGAGAAAGGATCCGTCCTTTCTCTGTCGAATGATGGATCACCGTCTTCAATCGTAAATCCGTCCTTAATAACCATCCTCAGGCTTTCATCGTCTCCAATATTGGTAAATTTCATATTCTCTCCATCCCATTGAAGTACCTTATTTAGTCCCTGTAAACGAACGGCATTGACACCCATTACAACCATTTCATTAAATGGTCCGGCCTCACTGAAGTCGGATGCTGTTGGAACACGGTTTTCCGGACTTTCCTTACAGGCCCTAACCCAGTCCATTTCGTGTCCGCCCCCGGTTGCATTTTCAATCCGGCGCCTGATCTTGGGTGCATCGGGTGTCCGGCCTGAGAGCAGCCATGGTCTCACACCATAACATCCGCAGTGCAGGATATCCTTGGTCCCGTAAAACAGGACGCCACCTCCGGCAACATTCATATTTTTCCCATCCGGCCAGTTTTCGGGCTTCATTGGCTGAATTCCTCCATCGTACCAGGTTACCTCAACCTCAGGGAAGTTGACTTTTTCTGCAGGTGGACGTTCCGGATAGGTTAACTTCACCATTTGTGCGTTGGGGGCACATTTTGTAAGCAGGAGAGTTGAACTGCCTTGTACTTTTACCGGGTACTTCAGCTGAAGTCCGACAAATACCGGGTGCAGGATATGGCAGGCCATGTCTCCCAGTGCGCCGGTACCATAGTCCCACCAGCCGCGCCAGTTCCATGGAGTATAAATCGAATTATACGGATTCATCACTGCAGGACCTGTGAACAGTTCCCAGTTAAGTGTATCGGGTACTTTCATTACTTCTTCAGGTACGTTCAGTCCCTGCGGCCATATCGGGCGGTCAGTAAATGCTTCGACTCTAGTGACATCTCCAATTTCACCGTTCAATATCCATTCAACAACCTGGCTCACCCCTTCTCCCGAAGAACCCTGGTTCCCCATGGAAGTGGTTACCTTGTGTTTCTTTGCCAGAGCGGTCAGCAACCGTGATTCGTAAACAGAATGTGTCAGAGGCTTCTGAACATAAACATGCTTACCCATTGTCATGGCATGCGAAGCAACCAGTGCATGGGTGTGGTCTGCTGTTGCCACTACTACTGCATCGATGGATTTACCCATCTCATCATACATTTTTCTCCAGTCCCAGAACTTCTTGGCATTTGGATAGTCGTCAAAGGTCTTCTGAGAGTATTTCCAGTCCACATCGCAGAGGGCTACGATATTCTGATCTGTAATATTTCTCAGATTGCTACGCCCCATACCTCCAATACCGACGCCTGCAATATTCAGCTTATCACTGGGCTGTACATAGCCCAATCCGCTGACAACCCTGCTGGGAACGATTGTTAATCCGGCTGTCGCAGCAGCCGTAGTACCAATAAATTTCCGACGAGAGATTCCGGATTTTCCATCCTTTTTTTCGTCTTTTTTCATATCATCATTCTTTAGGTTAGTAATTGGAAATTATTTATTTAAGATTTTACCTTTTCTTCAAGGAAATACGAATATATACCTTTCCTGATAAATTCTGTAAGATTCATGTAAATTTAATAAAAGAATGTAAAGATTTAATAAGTAATATTGTTAAACTGGCACGGGACATTCACACTAATAAACATTTCTGCTACTGTGAACCGGCATATACAGGATCTGATAAGTGAGGGAGAACATCTGAAACAGGATTTCAAGTTCGAAATTACTGATTCCCGGAAAATTGCACGGACCCTTTCAGCTTTTGCAAATACTGAAGGAGGAAGGATACTGATAGGAGTAAAAGATAATGGTAATATCAGCGGTATCTCTACTGATGAGGAATATCATATGATAGAAGCTGCAGCCCAGATGTATTGCCGCCCGGAAATACCATTTGAAAGCCGGAAATGGCTTATCCGTGGTAAAACCATCCTTGAAATATACATTCCCGAATCAGCCAGCAAGCCTGTCATGGCACAGTTAGATGAAGGCAAATGGATGGCCTTCATCCGTATACATGACGAGAATATAATTGCAGGGAGTGTGCAGGTAAGTGTCTGGAAAAAAGGAAGAAGAAGGAAGGGGGTTTTCCTTCCCTATGATGCTGAAAAGAAGATCCTGCTTGATTACCTTTCGGGAAACGCCTCTATCAGCCAGTCGAAGTATAGCAGAATAGCTCGCATTACCCGTAAGAAAGCAGTGGAAATACTTTCCGATCTGATTGTACTTGATGTGTTACAAATAGAATATGAAGGAGATGCTGTGGTTTTTAGCCTAGCTACGAAGCATAGCCAGTATTGATTCGAAAATAGCTCTGCCATCCGTGTTCCCCAGTTCATCGTCTGCGGCTCTTTCCGGATGGGGCATCATACCGTAAACATTCTGCCTCTCATTACAGACACCGGCAATGTTTTCAAGAGTCCCGTTAGGATTAACATCCTCTGATATGATACCGTTTTCATTACAGTACCGAAACAGGATCTGGCAATTCTGTCTCATTCTTTTAAGTATCTCATCATCAGCAAAATACCGGCCTTCAGCATGTGCAATAGGTATTTTATACGATCTGTTCTTGTCAAGCAGAGATGTCAGTATGGTGTAGTCGTTATCAGGTTTAATATATACGTTTTTGCAAACGAACTTCTGGTTAATGTTATGAAGAAGGGTACCCGGCAGCAATCCTGCTTCGCATAAAATCTGAAACCCGTTACATACCCCGAATACGAATCCTCCCTTATCTGCAAATTCAATAACGGAATCCATAATGGGAGAATACCTGGCAATAGCTCCCGATCTCAGGTAGTCCCCATATGAAAATCCACCCGGGAGTATAACCGCGTCGACCTTATTGATATCGGTATTTTTATGCCATAATTCGTATACGTCCTGCTCCATAATATCCCTCAACACGTATATCATATCATGGTCACAATTGGAACCGGGAAATATTACCACTCCAAATTTCATAGACTTCTTTCGCGCCTTAAATTTAATCATTATTATGTTCTAAAAAAGTCCGGGTACCCCGGCCGGATATATATTTAACCCGAATGCCACAATTTTGTACTAAATCAATATATTAATTAGATTTACAGAAATTTGACTGCCCTTGATCAGAGAATACCATGCCGCCCGGTCATGCCGGGATGTGAGTTAATAGAAACAGCGTTAGATGGAAGTTGGAGACCACGATATTGAACAGTTTACACAGGCGATCGCTTCAGTCTCCAATTATGATTTCTCTGAATACTCAAATAAATCCTTAAAAAGACGGCTGGCAAAGGTATTGCTCGATTCCCGGACTGACCTGCAAAGCCTTATCAGTAAAATACAAGCTGATCCTGAAGTACTTGAAAAAACGGTTAAAGAGCTGACCGTAAATACTACGGAGATGTTCAGGGATCCCCAGATCTGGCATACTTTACGCTTTGAGATCCTGCCCGCATACCTGCAGGCTGAATCAATAAATATATGGCATGCCGGTTGTTCTACGGGACAGGAAGTATACTCCATGCTTATCCTGCTGAGCGAACTCGGGATGTTTGAAAGGTCAAGGCTGTACGCATCCGATATTAATACTGATGTCCTTGAAATAGCAAGTAAAGGCGAATACAAATACAGATTTAATATCGGATACCTGGATAATTTTGATAAGGTGATCAAGGAAAATCCCATAAATAACGATGATTACCACGACGTCCCTTATTCGAAATACCTTGATCTCAATCTGATAAGGGACCAGATTGTTCTTAATCCTGATCTGGTTAAAAAGCCTGTATTTAAAAAAATGGATCTTGTAAGGGATCCAAACCCTTTCCCGGTTAGCTATGACCTGATCATCTGCAGGAATGTTATAATATATTTCAACTACAACCTTCAAAATAAGGTGTTTAAATTGTTCCACGACAACCTTAACAAGGGAGGTTGTTTAATACTGGGTGCACATGAAACCATACTTGGACCCTTTGCCAGTTATTTCGAAAAAAGGAACCAGGCTTATATTAAGAAATAAATGTAACTTATGGTTCCGCAGCCATACTGTTAATACTGACCAATGAGAAAAGTCCTTATCAGAACAAGATTTTTACTGCTTATCATCCTGATGGTATTGCTGTGGGGCATTATAGGATTTATAATCTATAGTAACATTTTAACCATCACCAGGTTAACCTCATTTTCAGTTACTATTGAGTCCTTTCCAGGTAAGATCTCAGAAATTAAAACTTCAATCAGTTCAATATTTTATATTGAGAGGACAGACCCTGCTTCTTATGAAAGGGGAAGAAGTGAGGGACTGGCTGATTTCAATCAGATATACCTTGAGATCTATAACCAGTTAAAAGAACTTCAGTCCGAAAATTATTTCAGGAAACAAACACTCCTTAACCAGAAATTCGATAATATCGGTTCCTACCTTATCAATATGCAGACAGAACTGGAACAAAGTGTATCACTGGTAAGGAAAATCGGATGGGAGAATTACGGTCTTACAGGAACCATCGCCGAACACCTTGAAAAGATGGATCCTCTGCTTTCTTCGCTAAGCCCTGAGGATTATAAGGCTTTTCATGAAATTTCAACCCTGGCCGCAAATTATCTTAACCATCCATCCAGGGAATTATTCAATAATATAAATTCATCTCTTGCCCTGTACTTCCCCGATAACCTGCCTCAACCATATGCAGGCTCCCTGAGGCATCTTTCTGAACTCCTGGCTGAAATGGAAGAGATGAATGAGGCACTGGGTTATACACTGTATGACGGGCACCGTGGCAGACTGTTCGGGATGGCTGAAATAATCTCTGAAGAATCCAATGCCCTCTCCGAACTGTTCCTGATCGATAGCAGATACTCTATCAGAATGATTAAATGGAGAATCGCAACAGCAATACTA
>CAZILN010000130.1:0-2348 GCA_964540005.1 uncultured Bacteroidaceae bacterium
TTTTGAAGCATTAATTATTTCCTGCACACATCTGGGGGCTGTATTTCCGTCCCATAAAGGTGGTCTTGCCGGTTTCCGGTTCATCTTTAACAGGTTTCTGTACTCCTTCCTGATACTATTAATATCATTCCCGACCAGGACACAAACTCCATCCTGTTCTTTCAGGGTAATGGGCCTTTCAGTATTGGGCCTGAGCGTCAGGCAGGGGGTGCCTAGAATTGTACATTCTTCCTGCAGGCCCCCGCTGTCAGTCAACATGATCCGTGAATTCATATTGAGATGCAACATTTCCCGGTAGGCAACAGGTTTTAAAATTATCAGATTCTTATTGTGTTTTAGCTTATCCAGCAGATCGAATTCTTCCAGGCGTTTTTTTGTTCTTGGATGTATGGTCCATATTACCGGCATCTCCCGGATGATTTCATTTAAGATGAATTCAACTATCTGAGTTAAGGTCACTTTATTATCAACATTTGAGGGGCGATGCAGTGTCAGGATAGCATATTCCCCCAATGTGCCTGTTTCAGGTGAGGTTTGAGAAAACATCAGATTGTTCCTGATTATTGTTAACAGATCTAAGGATTGGGCGGATAAATAGTTGGCATCGAGGGTATCGATCATAATATTCCCGACAAACTTTATTTTATGGTCCGGGATACCTTCTTTAATAAGATTTTGACTGGATATCTCATCAGGCGTTAATAACAGATCACATAATCTGTCTGTTACAATCCGGTTAATCTCTTCCGGCATTGTCATGTCTTCGCTGCGCAAACCTGCTTCAATGTGGCAGCATCTGATCTGTTCCTTTTTTGCAGTAATAGAGCAGGCCATTGTGGCATTCACATCGCCAACTACAACAACCCAGTCAGGGTGTATCTGTTTCAGGATCTTCTCAAATTCGATCATGGTCTGGCCGACTTGCTCAGCATGGGACCCTGAGCCGATTCCCATGTTAATATCGGGTGCCGGGATGTTCAGGTCATTAATGAATCCGTCAGACATGTTATTATCGTAATGCTGTCCTGTATGAACGAGAATGTGTTCAATTATGAGGGAAGGGCTGGTTGTGCTTTTTGATGATTGTTGAGTCTTATTATGGGTGTGAATTGCCTGGATAAATGGAGCAATTTTCATAAAATTTGGCCGGGCGGCAACAACCGAGAGTATTTTTAATTTCATTTTAGTATTTCTTTGGGATTCCATGAGTAAATGTTTTAAAGATTAAAGCGGATTTAATTTCAATGTCTGGTTCCAGTAATAAAATGCCTCCGGGTTGCTCTTCTTCAACTTATTCAGCCTGGTGCTGAATGGCT
Source organism: uncultured Bacteroidaceae bacterium (assembly GCA_964540005.1). Taxonomy (GTDB): domain Bacteria; phylum Bacteroidota; class Bacteroidia; order Bacteroidales; family SM23-62; genus CAZILN01. The sequence continues at coordinate 1,317 of CAZILN010000130.1, forward strand.
GGTCTATCAGCATCCCGTCAATATCCGAAATATCACTATACCGCATTAAGTTTTCCGTCTCCTTCTTTAACAGAGCCGACAGGTATGCAGCCTTTGAAGCATCAATGATGGCTTTGTCAATAAAGAACGATTCGGAAAAAATGTAGCTGACGATGTTCCGGATACCGGTATGCAATTCCGCAAAATCGCCCTTGCCTTCCTTCCCGCGTGTGGAGATACAAAGAGAGGTTTCATAAATATCGTCTAAAATGTCGCTTAGCGGCAATTCCATTTCCCTGTATTTTAGTTCTCTTTTTGTAATCCTTTCAAACACCTGCTTCACATGGGGAATGTTCTCCACCAGATCAAACAGGTGCCCAATATCATACAGTTGCTTGATGATCTCCATTTCTTTTCCTTGCCCGTAACGTACTCCGGTGGTGTTGGGAGCAAAAGCAGTGAGCTTGTCTCCCAGTATGGCCTCGCAGGTGGGAATACTAACCTTCGTTGGGGTCCCTGATGTTTTCAGAAAGGAGGAACTGATAGCTGTATCCCTTACCAGTGTTCCGTAAGGATTGGATTCATAGTGAATATCCAGCAGGATGTATTCATTCTTTACCCTGGTGCTGGTAACCGGCCGGTAGTAAAACTTATAGTGGGCTTTATCAATCTTTGAAATGGTTGCCTGCTCATTCAGTTCAAAACCAGTGAAACTGCTATCACCGGTAATCGCTTTAAAAATGGTTTCCAGGTTTTTTGGTTTTTCCGGCAGGACTATATCTATGTCAATGGACAACCGTCTGGGGTCTGGAAATAACAACATAAGGGCAGTGCCTCCCTTGAAAATAAAATTTAGCTCCTGCAAACAGAGTTGCTCCAACAGAGACAATGATTTAATTACCTTTTCAACCAGTATTTTATCAGCATTCCTGTTATCCTTTGCTATCCGTGTGATCCACTCAATTGTATGACTCTCCTTGCTGATCATGTTTCTGAATTACGCGAGCTCATTCCCCGAAGTTCTACTTCGGGGTTAGCGAGCACAAATAAAAT
>CAZILN010000131.1:0-6681 GCA_964540005.1 uncultured Bacteroidaceae bacterium
CATTTTATAATCGTATTTGTACTATTTGCATCAATAATACTCGCCTCAATACCTGCACCAACCAATGATACCCCATTTTTCATTAAAATGGGGAAGCTTTCCCCCAGGGTTGGATTGTAAGTACCAGCTGAAACGTAAATCGTAAAACCATTATCGTTAATCCGGTTTAATGCATAGGTAATAGTTTGCCATGGACTGCCAGATGAACCATCACCTGTAGTGTTGCTGCCTGAAGTAGCATTTACATAAATAGAAGTTGGTAAAGATGGTGGCGAGCTACTAACTGTTGCCTCAGTAGTATTTCCATAAGTACCAATATTTATTCTTTCACCATTTGGTGATGGTTCAATATGATATTCAAATGTTGGATCACCTGCATCAATAGCAGGTGATCCTGACCTGAGGTGATAATCACTATTTATTTTATCCACAAACATCGGGTCACCATCAATATTATTCTCGCATTCGGCAACACCTGTATTCAATGAAGCTACAGTATAATAATCTGTTGATCCTTCATCATAATATAATCCTGATTCATTAGCATAAAATAAGTTGTACCATACTTTCCCCGGATCACTTGAAGAGCTGCTTTCATTGATTCCATAACCTGAATTCAAGGATATAATATTATTGAATATTGAATCTGTTGATGAAGAATTGATACGTATACCATCACCGTCATTATCTGAAATTGTATTATTGAGTATTCTTGGAGAACCAGAACCTGTGGTGTATATACAACTATAAGCATCAGCCCTATTGTTAATAATAAGATTGCCTTGTATTAGTGGAGATGAATCAAGAATATAGATTCCATTTCCATTGTCATAATTAGCCAAATTGTCACTGATGATATTATTGATGATCAAAGGAGAGGAGTTTTTTAAATAAAATCCTCCTCCACCCGATTGTGATGCAGAATTTGCAGTGATGATATTATTTATGATGGTAGGGGATGAATTCTCAATGTAAAAACCCGATCCTGAAAGAAATACATAATTTCCACTGATTTTATTGTTCATGATTTTCAATGCCGAACCAGCAGAAATATAAAATCCTCCTCCATAATCTGTTGATTGATACTTACCCCCATGTTGTATAGTGAATCCTTCTATTTTTGTAGAATTATCAGTTATACCAATGCATTTTATAATCGTATTTGTACTATTTGCATCAATAATACTCGCCTCAATACCTGCACCAACCAATGATACCCCATTTTTCATTAAAATGGGGAAGCTTTCCCCCAGGGTTGGATTGTAGGTACCTTCTGCTACATTAATCGTATGCCCGGTCCCGGCAATCTGGTTTAAAGTATAAGTGATGGTTTGCCATGGATCGCCCAAGGTTCCGTCACCGGTGCTGTTGTTACCATTAACAGCATCGACGTAATAATCAGATGCTATAGCCTGGATAAAAAAGAAATATAATATTGAAGTAATAACCGATGTTCTAATCATGATTTTTAGAACAAACCAGATTATGGTTTGTAATCGTATAAAAAAATAGATAAAATCATAAAAAGAAAAAAAGAGGTTACATAGGATTGTATAAAAATGGTATGGTTTTTATAAACCTACATGATAAAAGAACCTCATGAGAATAAAAACTTACAAATATAAATAGACTAATTGCTATCTAAAATTACAAAATATATTTCAGGATTTGAAATTGATTTTACATACGGAACACAAACCCTGTCTTTAGTTTCAGTTTACTACTTATACTTCCCTTCCCATATCACTGTAAGATTCTGAAACCAGCTCTTCTTCTTTGATCCCGAATTCACTCAACAGACTGTGACATTGCCTGTAAAGGTCTGCTTCTGTCAGTTCGCCTTCCTGTTTTGCCTCAATTTCAACAAAACTTCCCAGGCTTTCCAGCTGATCAATATGGATCTTAATATTGTCCAGGTACCAGATCTCCCTGGTTTTTCGTACAACTGTCCTGATACCAAGGGACCTTTCCAGAATCCTCTTAAGGGCCGGACTGTCTTCGGGTTTATACAGGATACAATCACTTTTCTTCGGACCCGCTTCATCGACGCGGAAATAAAAGATCAGATTATTTTCAATATTCCCTTCCCTGAGCTTCAACCTTCCCCGGGGTACGGAAAAATAGGTGTCAGTCTGATAATCAGTTCCTTTGAATTCAGCATGCTTTGATAAAAGTATTTCCCTGATAATTATCGGGTTAGCACACCTTGCTTTTATTTCAATATTGATAACATCCATTTATTTATTCTGTGCATTTATTTAAAAATTCCTTATTTTGCCGGTATAAAAGTAATTATCTAACAAAAACACTCCCCAATGAAAAGAGCATTCCTACTGATTTCTGTACTGGTTATTGCGATTTCCCAGACATTTGCCCAGGCCGACAGGGTGATCGGTTACTGGCTGACCGAGGATGGTGATTCACAGGTAAGGATCTTTAAAGCTACAAACGGAAAGTATTATGGCCAGATTGAATGGCTGGATGAGCCCAATGAGAATGGGAAACCCAAGGTTGATGACGATAATCCCGATCCCAAGCTCCAAAACCGTCCTATTATGGGATTGCGCCTGCTAAACAGTTTTGACTATAATGCCAAGAATGAGGAATGGAAGAACGGAACCATTTATGATCCGAAAAGCGGAAATACATATGATTGTTATATGTGGTTTGAAGATAACAATTATAACACTCTGTACATCAAAGGTTTTGTAATGGGGATACGGTTCCTCGGCCGTGAAACCCAATGGACAAAAGAATCAGAACTGAGGGAACAAACCTAGCCCGGATATACATCATTCTTTATAATTTATTGTCCGCTTGCGTACATCAATTGTAACGTAAGCGTTCACTTCTTGCAATATCAGACACAGGGGTCTTGTCTGTATCTATTTCATTTTGTGTATTTTATAAATTCTGGCACAATAAATGATAATTGTGTAGTAGAGTTTGAATAACAGCAATAGACACAAAATGAAAAGATATATCACCACCTTAGTATTAGCAGCAGGGATCTTCGGACAACTTATACTTGCCAATCAAACTGCCACCAAAACAGATTATTCAAAATCATTTATTGAAAATGAGATTTTACTGGTGGAAGAAGAAATGGTGCCCGGTCTCGAGGATTGGATGATAACCGATATACATTCTCTATCTGAAGTGATTGGTCTTGAAGCTGATTACAGACTGGAAGACTGGATGCTGGAGACACATAACATTAATGCCGTTGCAGTTGAAGATGAACTGGAACTGGAACCCTGGATGAAAGTTGCCGCATCTGTGGTTGAGGATGATGAGATAGAATTAGAAAATTGGATGTTCGTTTTTCATAGATAATTTAGGTTTAGCGGTTAGTAGTTATTATTCATAAGGCATCCCCTGATCGGGGATGCTTTTTTTTTATTAATTTAAGCCATCCAAATCTAAATCTAGAATCCAATGACTAAACTTGCAATGGTTCAATCATTTCTTGAACCAAAAAAACTGGCAATTGCCGGCGTATCAAGGAATCCAAAAAAATTCGGCCGGGTAGTGTACGAACATCTGAAAAAAAGGGAATTCCAGGTCTTCGCAATAAATCCCAACGTTGACAGTATAAATGGAGATCCATGTTATAAAACAATAGCTGATATCCCAGAAGAGGTTCACAACCTGTATATAGTCACACCGAAGGTTCAAACGAAAAATGTGATTCAGTCTGCAATTGACAGGGGTATTAAAAATATCTGGATACAGCAGTCTTCAGAAACCACTGAAGCAATAGAACTTGCCGAACAAAATGATGTGAACCTTATCTATAAAGAATGCATCTTTAAGTTTGCAGAACCTGTGACAGGACCTCATAAATTTCACAGTTTAATCAGTAAGATTTTCGGGACTTATCCGAAATAAAAATTAATCATCAGAGATATTTATACTCTCTGCTAAAATCTATTAAGATGAAGAAAATCAGGATTTTTCAATTTACCCTACTGTTGGCTGTTATTTTTTACCAGGGATGTATTCTGGATTACGCACAGACAATTTATGGTAACGGAAATGTTATCACAAAAGAGAGAGAAGTCGAACCCTTTAATAAACTAAAGGTCAGCAGCGGTATAGATGTATATATCACCCAGGGAGATGTTGAAACACTTAAACTGGAAGCCGACGAAAACCTTCATGATGTAATAAATACAGAGGTAAGGGAGGGGACTCTGCGTATCTGGACCGAATATAATATCAGGAAGGCAGAAGATAAGAAGGTCCATTTAAGTTACAGGGACCTGTCGTCTATCAAAATATCCAGTGCCGGTGATGTTTATGGAACCAACCGGATGAAAGCCGGGGACCTTCGTTTGAGCCTGAGCAGTGCAGGGGACCTGGAACTGGAATTGGATGCCGGTTCGATTGACATTAATATCAGCAGTTCGGGTGATGCACGCCTGAGCGGAACGACTGATGTACTTGAAGCCAGCCTGAGCAGCGCCGGGGACCTTCATGCATTTGAACTGGTAGCAAAGAAATGTAAGGTCAATGCATCCAGTGCAGGTAGTGCCAGGGTAAATGCAAGTGAAGAGCTGGATATGTCATCATCCAGTGCCGGTGATATACACTATAAAGGTGATGCGAAAATCACCCGTATGAGTACCTCCAGCGCCGGGAGTATTGTTAAGAACTAGCCCCCGGATTTACAGCAATCCAATTATGTGTTAATTTTTGACGGATTTTTGATGAGTTCATGAGTGCCAGCATCCGTATCTATAGATTAAAGCCAAGCCGTACATCCATAAAATCGGCATCCTGACCGTAGGCCTTGACATTGAGGCCGGTAAAAATATGATCGGTGAGCCTTAGACTCAGTCCGTATCTCTGATAGAGGTACGCTTCATCTATATATGGAGCATAAAGGTAATAACCGAATTGCTGGTAAAAAATAAAACGGCCGAAAAGCCATTCAATGCCTGCCAGCGCACCTACTTTGTTATGGTCGGGGTACTCACCCTTATCATCAGTAATATTATTGTTTATTATCTTCTCTCTCAAAGACAAAGCATCGACCCATTCAAATCCACCGGATAGAGCAAATATACGGCCCATGGCCCGGCTGTAATTCATGCTCAGTCCATATACCGGGGCCCTGTTCTGAGAGGTACCTGTTTTAACCGGTTTGGCAGAAAATGAACCTACCAGATCGAACCGGTTCTTTTTATCAACCAGGACAATATCAGGGTCTTTTTCCCTCTGCATGAATTCCGGATTATCGAAACTGTAATCAAAACCTGCATTCAGGGATGGAAAATTTATGCCCAGGTTCGGTTCTGAATAACCTGCGTTTGAAATATGATTAAAATTGGCAGCCAACCTGAAATTTACCCTTTCACTCAATGCGTAATTACAACTCAGGCTGAACACACCTATAAAACTGATGTGGCTGCTAAAAAAAAGATTATCAGGATTGCTTACCTCATCATATACATGGGTAAGGTAAACCGGTCCAAGACCGAAGCGTATGGCAAAACTCAGTGACTTTTCCGGCCTGATATACGGTTCAATGAAAGGGTACACCCCCACAGCACTGCCAAGCACGTCCGGTAAGTCAAAATTAGTGTATCTCACGGCAATACCTGAACGCGGATAGCAATAACAGTAATTCCATATATTCTTTTTGCGCAGGTGCCAGTTAATATCCGCTTCAATGCACCAGGGATTTGATTGTGTTATCTCATCCTTGAGTTTTTGAGTATGCTGAATGACAAAACTCTTATGAAATCTTGCACCGATGATATGCAGGGGATCAGCTCCCGGTTCTACCTGACCGGACAGCCGCCCTGATATAAACATTGAAAATGCAGGTATTAAAAAAAGTATTGTGGTTCGGTTCATTCTCAGCAGTATTGCCGGGAGTAAATAAATCCGGATTTTACAGCCTTATACCCAGCGAAAATCCTGCAGCAGCCGTTGGTGTAAGCCCGTTACGGATAATTGAAGATGGGGCCAGTTCATTCTCTGCACTCCAGCCTATGCGAAAAGACATACCAAACCCGGCATGCAGGTCAAGTGATATTTTGTTAGCAAAAATGACCGTATACCCAAGTGCTCCCATGGGGGACCAGCCCAGCCTTTTCCCATCCACCCCGGAATCCCCCGTGTTTATCATCAGGTATTCCAGGCTGGCGGGGTAGAAACCGGCGTATGGCTGAAAGTTGAGAAATTTATCCTTTAACGGCCTTCTGAGTGTATTCAGCCTGTAGTTGATCCCGATATGCAAGAATATATTCAGGCTGTCAGGGTTCCCAATGATTCCGGTTACTCCGGGCTTGAATGCATATGAGATTTCTTCATCAATGTGGTACTGGTAGTCGATAAAGGCTCCTATACCTGAGTTCATTGTAGTGACAATGCCACCAGCACTGATGGAATGTTTGGGTATAATGGATTGTCCTGATCCCGCCTGTGGTATCCCGATCAGGCAGGCAACAACCAGTATTATCATATGAACAGCCTTCATAAGAATCTAAAATACATAGTAAATCTAACAACTAAAAAATAAATTCGACAATCAGCTTGTAATTAATTGGTATGGAAACAAGTATTCCATTTCAATATTAAAATAATTCTTTAAATTTGCAATCCGAAAATGGTGGATGTAGCTCAGCAGGTTAGAGCGCTGGATTGTGGTTCCAGAGGTCGCCGGTTCGA
>CAZILN010000132.1:0-17118 GCA_964540005.1 uncultured Bacteroidaceae bacterium
ATTCCATATCTGAGCTCGCTGGTGAGCCAAGGGTTAAATTCAGAGTCATCTTCGCTAATGATTCATCGCATAATACAGAAGGGATTGCTTTTGATGATGTATATATCTTCGATCTGCCTTCCACCACTGCTCAGTATGATACAGCCGGTACAGGCATCGTAATTGATGGTTCCGCAGACGAACAGTTATGGATAGATGCACCGGTGGTGCCGATCGAAGGCCAGGGCTGGGACGGCCCATCCGACCTGTCGGCCAGCTGGCGCGCCATCTGGGATGCTGACAACATCTATATACTTGTAGAGGTAACAGACGATACCCTGTATAACGGTATCGGGGCCGGTGTGGCCGGTTCCGAAAACAATGACAATGTCGAGATCTATTTTGACCTATATAATGACAAAGATGGTGGCGGATCATGGTTCAATGATAACCGGCAGTTGAGATTCATTTGGGATCTTCCTGACCAGGACGGATATACCAACATTGAAGGTGTGGAATTTACCAATTCAACCGGTGGAGGCGGATACGTTTTTGAGATCAGAATACCTTGGACCGGATTGCTGGAACGGAATGAAGTTAATCTCAGCCTGGCAACAGGAACAGCCATCGGTTTTGATATAGCGGTAACGGATAACGACGATCCTGATGTGGAAACCATTTTAACCTGGGGGTATGCCGACTGGACCAATCTGGACGGTGCAGGAACTGTTATTCTTGATGGAAGACCCCCCATTGATGCAGACGCCGAAATGGCTGCCATTTTATCCCCGGTTTTTGCACAGGCAGAATGCCAGCCAGCACCACAGGATGTGACTGTACAGATCTTCAATGCAGGGTTACAGCCCATCAGTGATTTTGATGTCAGTTTCGAGGTAGACAGTGTCCAGCAGGCGCTGGAAACCATATCAGATACTATCGCCCCGGGTGATACCCTGAATTATACCTTTGCCACTCAGGCTGACCTTTATACAACAGATTATTACAAGGTTTCCAAGCTAACGGCCTATACCCTGCTGGCAGGTGACGAGGTCCCCCAGAATAATAGTAAGTCTGCCATGCTCATGCTTTATGGGGATTTCACACCCCCGCTTCCAGGCTGGACACTATACGGTCCCTGTGATTACAATAATGATGAGCAGATCACCGGGGTCGCCGAAGATGATGCCGGGAATATCTGGATAGGAACAGGCGATGGCGGTGTCATAATGTTCAACGGGGTGACATTTACCACACATGATACGACCAATTCCGACATCGCGGGGCATGATGTGGAGGTCATTTATGCGGATGATGCAGGCAATATTCTTGTCGGTCACTGGCTCAATGATGCCGGTTTGTCATTCTTTGACGGTGCTGTATGGACAAATTACACTACCTTCAACAGCGGACTGCCGGATAATACTGTAGAGGCCCTGCTGAAGAAGGACGGGTTGTATTATATCGGGACCACGGGCGGACTGGCCGTATTTAACGGATCGACCTTCGATACAACCTATACTACCGGGAACAGTGATATTCTAAGTAATAACATATATGATCTCGATACTGACTCTTCCGGCAACATCTGGATAGCCAACATAGCGGGCGTAAGCATGTTTGACGGTACCGGCTTCACCAATTATGATAAACCTACCATAGGGTCTGCGTCCTCGATATACAGGGTTATGGTCGATGCCTCAGATAATGTCTGGGTGGGCACCTACGGTTCAGGTGTATTTATGTTTGACGGGCTTACATGGACCAACTTTAATACAGGCAACAGCGGCCTGAGCCTGGACAGGTTATTTTCACTCGGACAGGATAGGAACGGCAACATGTGGTTCGGCACATTTGGCGGCGGGGTGGATATGTTCGACGGGCTTACCTGGACCCACTACAGCACCGCTGATGTCATGCCAAATAACATCTCATGGCAGAACATCCTGACTGCCTCGGACGGCAGGCTATGGTTCCCGACTTACGGGGGACTGGCCGTATTCGATCCGGAAGTGGAGGAACACATTATCGACCTCATAGAAGGATGGAATATCTTCTCTACCTACCTCGTCCCGGAAGATCCTGATATGGAGGCAATCATGCAGCCACTGATCGATGCCGACATGCTTGTCAAGGTGCAGGATGAAGCCGGGGCTTCCGTAGACAGTGTGGAAGGCATAGGATGGGTGAACAGTATAGGTACCCTTGAATACTCGGAAGGATTCAAGATAAAGATCAAAGCCGGTACCCAACTGGTTATCACCGGAACGCCGGTTCCTTTGCCTGCTTCCTTAGACCTGACAAATGGCTGGAACATTGTCAGTTATCCGGTTGACATGGCTGAAGCAGCAGTGACGGTTCTGGATTCTCTGGTGACTAAAGGACAGCTTGAAAAAGCACAGGATGAAACCGGAGCAGCTTATGAAAATGTCCCGCCTATCGGGTGGATAGATAATATAGGGGACTTAATGCCCGGTGAAGGTTACAGGGTCAAGGTAAGTACAAATACCAGCTTGATGGTTTATAACCCGGTTACCAAATCAGGACGGATACTCCGCCCGGCATTTCTGAAACCAGAGTACTTCAGACCTGCCTATACCGGGAACGGACTGGATCATATGAACCTGTATATAGTCGGACCGACGATCGATGGTCTGAACATGGCAGTGGGTGACGAGATCGCAGTCTATGATGGAGAAGTCTGTGTGGGAGCCGTCCGGATCGGCAATGAATACAATCAATACATCTCACTGAGAGCATCCAGGGACGATCCGACAACAACCGGGATAGACGGATTCTGTGCAGATAATAAGATCAGTTACAAAATCTGGGATGCCAGTCATCAAATCCTAATCGAAGACCTTGAAGTAAACTACTACGATGGGTATTCTGAGAGGTTCATTGAAACCGGGACTACCCTGCTGGAACTGAACGCGATAAGTTCCACAGGTGTTAATGAGTTTGTGAAACTGCAAACCAGCCTGGGTGATAACTATCCGAACCCCTTCGGCACTGAGACTACCATTGAGTATTCTCTGGCCAAAGAAATGAAGGTAAGCATCACTGTTTATGACCTCCTTGGACGAAAGATAAGGCTGGTGGTGGATGAAGTCATGCCGGCCGGGGTCCATAAGGTGTTGTGGGACCGCATGGATGACAACAACAGCGAGATGAAGCAGGGAGTTTACCTCTATGAAATGAAAACCGGGAATTTCAGGGCCGTTAAACAGATGAGCATCATTTATTAAAATACAATGTGCTGGTGTAAAACGATAATAAATATCGCAAGCATCAGCACATTATTAACCTTAGCAAAGCATAAAGATCAGCATACTATTAAAAGCATATAAAACCATGAAAAAAATTACATTGTCGGTACTCGTTACTCTGTTTTCTGCAGGCATTGTTTATACACAGGATCATTTTGTGCCGGTTTGGACAGGGAACGGACTGGACCATATGAATTTTTATATTACTTCGGCGACCATTGACGGGATCCCGTTGCAGACAGGTGATGAGATAGCTGTTTTTGACAGTATCTGGTGCGTGGGGCAGGTCAGGCTGACCGATACAATTTCAGGTTTCGTGGAGATCAGGGCCTCAAAAAACGACGATACGGAAGGGGTGAATGGGTATACCGAAGGAAATGCATACAGTTTCAGTATCTGGGACAGTTCTGCAGCTGTTGACTATTCAGATGTTGAACCCAGCTATGCGGCCGGCACCGGGTTTTTTGAACTTAGCGGGACTGCTTCCCTGAGCCTGGGCCAGGTGAACAACCAGCAGCCTGTGGCCGATGCGGGGACAGACCAGGATATTACCGAAGGGGACCTGGTAAGCCTTGATGGAACAGCCTCCAGTGATCCTGATACAGATCCCCTTAGCTATAGCTGGACAGGACCGGCCGGGATTACCCTGTCTGACAATGCAAGCGATTCACCGACATTTACAGCCCCCGAAGTTACGGCAGATACCACATTCATGTTTACCCTGATCGTTAATGACGGGACAATTGATTCCAATGCGGATACTGTTCTGGTTATTGTAAGACAACAGAATAAAATCCCGGTAATAACCGGCCAGAGCACACTGTCTACCAGTGAAGAAACCAGCATTACTTTACTTCTCGGAGATTTCACCATAACGGACGCGGATAATGATCCTGCCGATATGACACTGATCGTTCTGGACGGGACCGCTTATTCAAGGACAGGCAATACCGTCACTCCTGATGCTGAGTATTCAGGAACCCTGACAGTGCCGGTCAGGGTTTCAGACGGGGTGGATACTTCCCTTACATTCAACACCAGTATCAGCGTTTCTGCAGTTAATGATCCGCCTGTAATCACAGGGCAGAATACGGTTTCCTCAAGCGAGGATACTCCTTTTATTATTGAGATCGCTCACCTGATCATCAGCGATCCTGATAATGATACCAGTGAATTGAGCCTGTCCATTCATGACAGCACCAATTATTCCGTTTCAGGTAATACAGTTACTCCGGATCCTGATTTTTACGGGGCTCTGCTCATCCCGGTAACTGTAAGCGACACCGGGATCACCAGCAACATATTTTTACTGACTGCAACCATTACTGCCGATAGCGATGCTCCTGTCATCACCGGACAGAGCACACTGTCTACCAGTGAAGAAACCAGCATTACTTTACTTCTCGGAGATTTCACCATAACGGACGCTGATAATGATACTGCCGATATGACATTGATGGTACTGGACGGGGCTGATTACTCCAGGACAGGAAATACGGTAAGCCCTGATGCGGATTACTCCGGGACCCTGACAGTACTGGTCAGGGTTACAGACGGGGCGGATACATCCCTTACATTCAATGCCAGTGTCAGTGTAATTGCAGTTAACGATGCTCCGGTCATCACCGGACAGAATCCCATCCTGATGACCGAAGATGATGCCTTCGATATCCTGATCACGGACCTTATCATAGATGACCCGGATAACGACAGTTCGGACTTCATCATCCTGATCAGCGACAGCAGCAATTATACGTTCTCTGTCACAACGGTTACACCTGACCAGGACTTTACCGGGACCCTCTACATACCTCTTATGGTAAGTGACGGCAGCCTGACAAGCAACAGCTTTGTAATCGCGGTAACTATCAATCCTGTTAATGATGCCCCGGAGATAACCGGACAGTTAGCCATCTATGGCATTGTGGACTCTTCGTTTATCATTCATATTAATCAGCTTATCATTACGGATCCTGATAATGCTGCCGGGGATTTTACTGTCACGATCACCGATAGTACCAATTATACTGTTTCTGACAGTACAGTAACACCCGGTGCCAGTTTTACGGGCACCCTCTATATCCCCGTAACGGTCAGTGATGGTGTCCTTACCAGCAATAAATATGTTCTAACTGTCACTGTATCGCCTAAACTGCTTGTTCAGTATATCAAGAAAGACGTCACCATGGCAGGAGGACATAACGGAAGCATTGACCTGACTGTCACAGGGGGCTCCCCGACCTATCAGTATGACTGGAATACAGGGGCTTTCTCCCAGGATATCTACTTCCTGTATCCCGGTATTTATACGGTAACGGTCACTGATGCAGGCATTCAGACTGTTATCCTGAGCATTAAAATCACCGAACCCCAGCAGCAGACCTGCGATATTTCAGTAGAAATTTCATACGAGGTAGACTCGATCACACAGGAAGTAAGCTTTTCACCATCAACAACTGAATATGAACTTTTCTGGTCCTTCGGTGACGGGAACGTTTCCAATCTTACATCACCGGGCTATATGTATTCCTATCCGGGACGATACCAGGTCTGCCTGAGTGCCTTTGATACAAGTTCGGATTGTTCCTATGAGACCTGCGTAACGGTCGAAGTTGGCTCTCCGGAATGTATAGCCGACTTCAATTTCTATGTGGATGAAAATGACAGCATGTTGCTGCACTTCAGCGACAATTCCTTCGGGGCAGTGTCCTCATGGTACTGGAACCTTGCCGATGGGAACATCTCAACAGACCAGGATGTGGATCATAGCTTTACCCAGGCCGGGACTTACCAGGTCTGCCTGTATACTCTTGACAATGCCACGGGTTGTTTATCAGAGGTAAGTAAGGAGATCACCATAGGGGCGATTGAAATTGTGGCAGATTTCAGTTATTATATCAATCCTATAACGCTGAAAACTACATTTACAAACAATTCTTCGGGTATCATTACTGATTATTACTGGACCTACGGGGATGGGAATGTGTACAACGGTAAAGACAGCTCACACGTCTATGAAGATCCGGGCATATATAATGTCTGCCTGTCTGTGAAGAACAGCAGTACCGACAATTTTACCGAAAGCTGCAAAGAGCTCAAGGTGGGGACCCTGCCTTGTAACCTGAAGGCTGCCTACAGTTATTTTGTTGATCCTGCAGCTAAAAAGGTGAGCTTTACCAATAAATCATCCGGGACAGTTCATTCATATAACTGGAATTTTGGAAACGGGAAATCCAGTTCTTCAGCCAATCCTGCTCATCAATACAACGACCCGGGATATTACCTGGTCAGTCTCTCAATTCGTGATACCGTGGCCGGTTGTAATGATTTCCATGCCGAACTGATACAGGTAGGACAGGCCGAATGTAAGTCCCTGTTCAGGTATTCTGTTGACCCTGCAACTCTTACTGTCTCACTGGTTGACCTGTCATTAGGGAATATCCAGGATTATTTCTGGACATTCGACGACGGGTCCACCTCTACACAGAGTGATCCGGTACATCAATACACCGAAGCAGGATTATATGAGATCTCCCTTACCATAACCGATACCACGGGCACCTGTATGGACTATTATTCCAGCCAGGTACAGGTTGGTTATGTTGACTGCAGTGCTGATTTCACTGTATTCATAGACTCATCAGCGAATACAGCCTATTTCAGCAGCCAGTCGCTGGGACGCCTGATCAACTACTACTGGATATTTGGTGATGGTAAAATGTCTACCGATAAGGATCCGGTTCATAAGTTTTCTGTTCCGGGATATCATAAGGTCAGCCTGAACACATACAATGAACTCTCCGGTTGTATGGATTACAATGAAAAGATCATACTTATCGGAAGCCAGGGTATTGACTGCGAGGCTGATTTCATCTACCGTACAGATGAATCCACTCATACGGTCACATTCGCTGACAAGTCCCTGGGTGAGGGACTTAGCTGGTTCTGGAATTTCGGTGATAATGAATCCCCAAGCCCCACATCCACACTCCAGGATCCCCAGCATCAGTTTTTAGATGGAGGCATATTTAATGTATGCCTGACTGTCTATTCCTCATCCGGGATCCAGAATACTTCGTGCAAACAGGTGTTTGCCGGGGCTCCGGCAGCAGGCAACTGCATGGCACAGTTCATTTATACTGTGGATGATGCAGATCACAGGGTGAACTTTAAGGATAAATCCTTTGGTGAACCGGATAGCTGGCAATGGGAATTCGGCGATGAAGATTCATCAGACCTCCAGGATCCGGTTCATATTTACAACCAAGCAGGATACTACACCAGCCACCTGAGGATTGAGAACCAGTCAGCAGGATGCTTCAGTAATGCATTTGCCATGGTAAGCGTGGCCAGTGAAGGAGGATTGATTGCAGGATTCGGATATACCTATGACAGTATTATCTCTACCAAAGCGGAAAGTTACCCGGTTGATTATGTAGGTGTTTCCCTTGGCGATGCCAGTAAATACAAGTGGAGCTTTGGTGACGGCCGGTACGATTCCACCACTACAACACCAACACACGTTTATTCCAATCCGGGGATATATGAAGTATGCCTGACCATATACGACGAAGTGGCAAAAACTGAAAACACTAGCTGTAGTTTTGTTACAGTTCCACAATCAACCTCCATCGAAGAACTATTCACAGATCCTGAATTCGATCTGCAATGTTATCCAAACCCGGCTGATGATACTTATTACGTGTTGTTTGACCTTCCTGCAGAGGCATATACTGAAGTTACACTATACACAATGACCGGCAAGAAAATGCGATCAGAGATCAACAGGAAACTTGTAACCGGGAAACATATTTTTGAGATGGAGGCTTCTGACCTTCCCAACGGCTTATACATAATTAGATTAAATACAAATTCACATACCGCAACACAAATATTGAATATCCAGCACTGAGCTGATCATACATCAGGGAAGGGAGACCGTTCATAACAATATCCAAGGACAGGCATATTTGCCAGAATTAAGGGCTTGTACAAAAGACAAACGGACTCCTGGTGTCCGGATTAAATACACCGCAGTAAAAATATTGCCTTTAATAAAGAAAATTTAGTATCTTTTCTGTGAATAATATTTGAAGGCATTTGAATCATGTGATTCCTCAGTGTGCAGGGTATCTTATTGTTATCAGTATTGTGTATTTCAGCGATCAGCGATCTCAACAGTTCTCAGACCGGATCATTCTCAGTATCTCAAGCATTCTCACTTCTCAAACAAGCAGGTCCGGTATCACGATTAGCGGTTTTCTATTTTTCAGGTTTTGCTCAAACAGACTAATACAGAAAAAACATAAAATCAACTGAAATGAAAAACAGAGTTTTGTTCCTGTCTTTATTATTGCTTGCATTTTTTATTCAAGCCGTAAAATCACAGTCAACAACAGTTAAATTCTACCTGGATATGAACGGCCAGATCGATATGAGCAATTTTATCGTTGGTATTGATACAGTTGATGTGGCAGCAAATTTCAATGCTTGGGGCATTGCGGCTGACACCCTGATACCTGAAGGGAACGGAATTTATTCTGTAACCTATATTGATGCATTCAGCATAGGAGAGAAACTGGAGTATAAATTCCGCATCAACAGCAGTGAAAGCACAGCAGAATTCCAGGGAGGACAGGCCACCCGTACATGGATAGTCCAGTCAAATAACGACACCATCCACCATTTCTATGATGATTATATAGTAAATGCCGGATTAACAGCATACTTCCCTTTTAGCGGGAATGCCAATGATGAAAGCGGCAATGGCAACAACGGGACTGTTAATGGTGGTATTGTCCTGGATTCGGACAGGTTCATGAGATCGGATTCAAGTTATTTTTTCGACGGCACAGATGATTACATAGATTACGGATCGGGACTCGGCCTGATTAATAATGATAACAACTTCACCATTTCAGCCTGGATTTACCCCAACTTGCTGAGTCCCGGACAGAACACCATATTAAGCGAAAGAGACGCCGGGAATAATTACGAGCTGTCGATCTTTGATGAAGCTTTGAAGTTCAGTTTCTGGTCGGGATCGCTTGAAACTTCAATCACGGGACCAGCTGGAAGGTTCAACCGCCATGAATGGTTCCATGTTGTCATAACCAGTGGTGGCGGAGCCCTACAGATGTGGGTAGATGGACAGATGGATAAGGAAAAAGGAGTCTCGGGGAACATAGATAATAATCCATCATCAAACCTGTTGATAGGAAGCACGGATGGGTTTTCCTTTATGTTCATGGGCCGGATCGATGATATACGATTTTACGACAGGCCCCTTTCTGAAGAAGAAGTCCAGACCCTTTACGGGATGAGGAATTACAGTAAAAAGGGCAGGGTCCTTATTACTGATAGTGACCTTTATGGAAATACTACCTGGACCAGTGACAATATATATGTGCTGGATGGGATGGTATATCTGGAGAGCGGAACCCTTAGTATAGAACCAGGTACAGTTATCAAGGCCAAACAAACCCCGAGTACCGGGGATATGACCAGTGCCCTGATCATCACAAGGAATGCCAGGATTGAGGCCAAAGGAAATGCCAATAATCCTATCATTTTCACTTCTGAGAATGATGACCCCAATGATCCCTGGGATATGAGCCATACCAGTTTTTCACAATGGGGCGGGTTATATGTATTGGGTTCTGCAACCCTGGCATACTCTGAAGATTCATTGCTTATGCCTGGTTTTTCTGATGACCGGGCTTACTTTGGAGGTTATGATGATAGCCATGATGCAGGAACCCTGAGCTATGTCTCCATCCGTTTCGGAGGGGCTGATATAGCCACGGATAGTCACGCTAAGGGGCTCGCCCTTGCAGGAATAGGTTCCGGGACCTCCATCGACCACGTCGAAGTTTTTGCCACGGGAGATGATGGTTTTGGAATTTTCGGCGGGACAGTCGATCTGAAGTACCTGGTGTCTGCATTCAATACGGACGACAGTTACGATTATGATTTGGGGTGGAGGGGATCCGGACAGTTCTGGTTCGGGATCCAGTCCCCGGATGACGCAGATCTCGCGCTTGAAGGGGATGGTGCATACCCGGCCAGTGAATTACCATTTTCTGATCCGGACATTGCGAATGTCACCCTGATAGGATCAGGAATTAGTTCACCAACTAACAATTTACTGGCAGTGAAATTAAGATCTGCTACCGGAGGTAAAATAATTAACAGTATTATCACTGATTTTCCCCAGTATGGAATTGAGGTGGAGGATGAACCGGCTGGAACTGTCGATGCCCGTCAGAGAATGGAAGACGGAGATCTCAGCTTGTCAGGCAACATCTGGTATAATTTCGGTAACAGCGATGCTTTTTCTTCTGGTTCAATCATCCGTCCCAGCGATAATGCCGAAGACTTCGATGCAACCTTCCTGGTGAATCATCTGAACGGCAACGGAAACTCTCTCGAAAACCCTCTGATCAACGGCATCAGCCGCACCCAGTCCCTTTCCCTTGATCCCAGGGTGAATCCTGTCAGCCCTGCATTTTCAAACCTCAGCACCTACCCTGCCGATCCTTTCTTTGATGTGGTGGGATTCAAGGGTGCTTTTGACAATACAAATAACTGGATCTCTCAGTGGACAGCCCTCAGCAAGATGGAATACCTGGGACCCATAAATAATGACCTGACTGTCATAGCCATTCACCCGCCAGGCACAGGCAACCAGTGCGCACTTACCTCAAGCGAAACGGTGACTTTTGAAATACATAACCTGGGACAGGCTGCACAGAGCGTGTATGATCTTTCCTATTCCGTTGACGGTGGTTCCAACTGGAATCCTGTAACTGTAAATACCCTCATTGAGCCTGACAGCTACCTCCTTTTTGATGTGAATGGCATCGACCTCTCAGCCTACGGCATATATGAGATCATGGCTGCCACCATCCTGCCCGGCGATGAGAATCCGGGCAACGATACCCTTAAAAGCGTGATCGTCAACAACAAACCGGTCATTTCATCTTTCCCTTATAACCAGGATTTTGAAGGAGGGGACGGTTACTGGACCATTGAAGGCCAGAACCCATCCTGGGAGCTGGGAACACCAGCCGGTGATGTGATAATAGGAGCAGCATCAGGCACCAATGCCTGGATGACCGGTCTGAATACACACTATAACAATAATGAGCAGTCCTGGGTGGAAAGCCCATGCTTCGACTTCAGCGGGCTCACCGCACCTGTGATAGAATTCAAGATCTGGTATTATATGAATGATTACGCTGGCGCAACAATTCAATACTCCTTGGATGGAGGGGACACATGGTCCCCGATTGGGAACAATGATGATTACCTGAACTGGTATAACCGTAAAAATTCTGTCCTGGATTTCACAGGTGACCAGAAAGGCTGGTTGGGATCTGGAGAGGATTGGATAACGGCACGCCATACACTCGACGGACTGGGAGGTGAACCAAACGTAAGGTTCAGGGTAGCAATGGGTTCTTACATATTTGGAGAAACACAGGATGGTTTCGCCTTCGATGATATAAGTATCTTTGAAATGCCATCACAGGATGCCGGCGTAACAGCAATAACTAGTCCCTATACAGCTTGCAGTCTGTCCGGAACAGAATCCATTGTTATTAAAGTGTCCAATTATGGCAGGGATACCATATTTGATTTCTGGCTCTATTATCAGGTGGATGAAGATGCGCCTGTCGGCACACAATTTTCATTGGATACCATTCCTGTCGGGGAGACATTATCTAAAACACAAGGACATTCGTATAACTGGTCAACATACACAAGTTTCACCCTGAAAGCATGGGTTGATGTAGCAGGAGATCCGCACCAGGATAACGATACGCTCACCGAAACGGTAATCAATAAGCCTTTTGTCACAGTCGACGATATCACACCATATTTTGAGGACTTTGAATCCGGAGACACAACCTGGTCAACCCCGAATCACTCTGAATCTGATAATTTCAGCTGGGAAATGGGAGAACCAGCAGGTACTGTGATCAATGATCCCGGCAACACAGCCTGGGTAACCAATCCCAACGGTGACCACAGGTCCTGGGAAACAGGATTTATAGAGAGCCCGTGTTTTAGTTTTTATTACCTATCAGATCCAATAATAGAGTTCAAGATCTGGAGAGACCTTGAAAACTTTTCAGGGGCATGCAGGCTGGAAGCCTCAACGGGAGGTTCCTGGGCGGTAATCGGTGACCTGGGTGACCATCACAACTGGTATAATGAAGGATACGAGGGGTATATGGGTTTTGCTCTCAATGATCTAGGCTGGTCAAACATTTCGGATGATGGATGGATCACCGTTAGGCATGCTCTAACCAGTATGGGAGGTCAGTCATACGTTAAACTCAGGATAATTTTCTATTCCCAGGATAACTTTGAGTTTGCAGAAGGAATTGCCATAGACGATATTCAGATCTATCAGAGACCGGATATCGATATGCGCCTGTATGAGTGGGTATCACCCCGGAGCGGGTATGACCTGGCCCCTGATGAAACGGTAACCATCAGCCTTATCAATGAGGGCGCTTATCCACCCAGCGCCGCCTATTTGTCTTATTCCATTGACGGCGGAGCCAGCTGGAAACATGACACACTTGAGGAACCGCCCTGGTCGGCAGGAGATACTGTCTTTTATACCTTTTCAAATCCCGGAGACGAAGCAGATCTCTCGGCATACCAGGCTTATTCATGTATTGCCAAAGTGGAGGCACCGGCAGAAGCCTTCCCTGATGACGACAGCATCACCCTGAACATTACCAATTCTCCCATAATCAGCAGTTACCCCTACAAGCAGGACTTTGAAGGAACCCACTACTGGCTGCCAGGCGGCAAGGATCCTTCCTGGGAACTGGGAACTCCTGCAGCACCGGTTATTGACCATGCCTGGTCAGAAACAAATGCCTGGGTAACCAACCTGACAGGTCCTTATAATGTTGAAGAACAGTCCTGGGTGGAAGGGCCATTCTTCGATTTCAGCCTTTTAAACCACCCGGTAATAAAACTCTGGAAATGGGATGAAACCTGGATGAACAGCGCGGCAACTTTCCAGTACAGCGTGGATTCCGGCATGACCTGGCAGCAGGTTGGTGACATTGGAACAGGTGATAACTGGTTTAATTTCAATTTAAACATTCTTTCATTCCTGGATAATAATGTTGGCTGGATTGGAAATGATGGCGAATGGCTCATGGCAGAACACGACCTTGAATTCCTGGCAGGGGAACCGGACGTAAAGTTCAGGTTCGCTTTTGGAGGCTGTACCAATAACGATTCGGAAGGATTCGGCTTCGATGACATCATAATCTATGACGCCGCCTATGACGGGGCCATAATTGAGCTCTTACATCCTGTTTCGGGTTGCGGGCTGGCTTTTGATGAAAAATTGCAGGTTGTTGTTCAGAACCAGGGGACTTTTTCATGGCCGGAATATTACCTTGCCTACCAGGTAGACGGGGGACCGGTTAAAAGAGATACAGTATTGGCTCCCCTTGATCCCGGACAAACCTTTCCTTTCTGGTTCACTGATAATGAAGATACCGAAGACCTTTCTGCTATAGGAACCTATAACATTAAGATCTGGACGGAAATGCCCCAGGAAGGATGGCCTGAGAATGACACCCTGTTCGTGGTACTGGAAAATAAGCCTTCCATCAACACGTTCCCGTATTACCAGGGATTTGAAGGCACACATTACTGGACGGCCGGGGGACAGAATTCCTCCTGGCAGCTGGGGTCGCCTAACGGAGCTGTTATCGACCACAGGGCCAGCGGACTGAATGCATGGACAACCAACCTGATTGGTTCGTATAACCAGGACGAGCAATCCTTTGTCGAAAGTCCATGCTTCGATTTCAGCGGACTTTCCGCACCGGCCATACAGATAAAGATATGGAACCATACCAATAACGAGGCCGGGGCAGCCCTTCAGTACTCCACTGATGCCGGAGCCACCTGGGCAAATGTGGAAGGGGGAGGCGAGCAGATGAACTGGTATAATGCTTATCTGCCTGCCCTGGAATCAATGAGCGGAGGATCTTGCTGGTGGGGTTTATTTAATGATTACTGGACGGTGGTAAAAAATCTGGATTTCCTGGCCGGATCCCCGGATGTGAGGTTCAGGATAGTCTTTGCTTCTGACGTGAATGCCAATAATATATATGACGGATTTGCCTTCGATGATATATTGATCTATGAGAGACCCCCTGCCGATGCCTTTCTCTCCCACATCAATGGTCCGGTTACCCGGTGCGGTATAGATAACTTCCTGGATTTTGATATCATCAATCCAGGAACAGCCAACATTGACTCATTCCGGATTGGATACCAGGTGAATGCGGAAACACCTGACAGTATGAGCTTTTATGTTTTTATTCCTTCATTGGGTTCCTACTCGGATGCATTCGAGATCACTGATTATTTTACCGATCCGGGGGAATATACCATCACTGCCTGGACTTCAATCTTGGGGGACCTGAACGATCAGAATGACAGCCTGTACATAACAGTGGTCAACCAGCCCCTGATATCAGAGAATCCATATATACAGGACTTTGAAAACGACACCCATTACTGGGCGGCCGTCTTTGACTCTTATTCATCTGATGAAATGTATTATCCCAACGGGGAAGACCATCCTCCCGGATGGGAACTGGGCATACCCGAGGGCAGCGTGATCAACGCTGCGGCTTCCGGGACCAAAGCATGGTATACATACAACGATGGAGCTCCCTTCCAGGATGTTTCATACGTGGTGAGTCCCTGCTTTGATCTGAGTTCCTATACGAGGCCGGTTATTGAATTCAAGATGTGGCGGCAGCTTTCCAGTATGGATATGGGCGCAGCCCTTCAATATTCAATCAATGGAGGCGAATGGAATTACATAGGCAATACAGACGATACACTGAACTGGTACACCGACCCGGGAGCTGACTTGTGGGTTATGGGCCGCTATGGAGAACACATCGGCTGGAACGAGACACAGGATGCCGGATGGGTAACGGCCAGTCATGTGCTTAACGGACTTGGCGGACAGGAACATGTCAAGCTCAGGTTTGTCAGCCGCATACATGATAACTGGGATATGCTGGATGGCTTCGCCTTCGATGATGTCATGATCTATGACCTGGTTGCTGCAGAAGATGCCGCAGTAACGGCCATTATTGCACCGGGTGCTGCCTGCGGATATACTGCTGCAGAAATAGTAGAGGTAGAGATCCATAATTCCGGAACGGATCCCATCAGTAATTTTGAGGTGTATTACAGGCTGAATGCGGATGCACCTGTTAACGAGACTTTCACCGCAATTCTCCTGGCCGGTGAAACAGATACATTTACTTTCAGCACACCTCTCGACCTTTCTGCAATAGGCATGCATGAAATAGCGGTCTGGGTGGACCATCCGGGTGATCCATACCAGGATAATGATACCATGTGGAGCAATGTTCCTGCATTCCCGGTGATATCATCATACCCCTATACTGAGGATTTCGAAGGTGTAAATTACTGGCTGCCGTTGGGGCCCTATGGTTCATGGGAACTGGGAACCCCTTCAGGTAGCATTATCAATTCTGCCGCTTCAGGAACAAATGCATGGGTAACCAATTTAAGCGGTCAATACAGTGATTATGAACTGGGCTATGTGATCAGTCCCTGTATGGACTTCTCCACTCTGGCTGATCCTGTTTTTGAAATGAGTATATGGACAGATTGCAATGATCCCAATGATGGTGCATTTCTTGAATATTCTCTCGATAATGGCCAGAACTGGACACTTTTAGGTACATCTTCTGACCCGGACTGGTATAACTGGGAATCCGACCCCGGAGAAAACGGTCCTGCACGACTGGGTATAGTTGATTACTGGACCCTGCAAAGTTTTGGCTGGTTCCAGGTGACACACAGCCTGGCTGAGATCGCGGGAGAACCGGAAGTGAGGTTGCGGATCACCTTTGCCAGTGATATTGGTGATTACGATGACGGTATTGCCTTCGATGACATCCAGATATATGATGATGCGATAGCGATTCCATGGGATTTAACGGGCATCACTGTCGATGGAATTGTTGATGAAAGCCTGTGGACAGGAGCACCTGTTGTAACGATAGATGGTGAGGGCCAGGGCGGGCCCACTGACCTGTCTGCCAGCTGGCGTGCCGCCTGGGATGCAGATAATCTATATGTCCTGGTAGAGGTAACGGATGACATCCTGTATAACGCGATTGGAACCGGTGCCGGTTCTGAAAATAATGACAATGTTGAGATCCTTTTTGACCTGCTATATGATAAAGATGGAAGCAACATCTATTTTAACGATAACAGGCAGCTGTTATTCATCTGGGATCTGGGTGATCAGGACGGATATAGTGATATTCAGGGATTGGAGTTTACGAATTCAACCGGTCCAGGCAACTATACATTTGAAATAAAAATTCCATGGGCCGGTTTACTGGAGAAAAATGATATTACCATCCCCCTCAAAACAGGTACTGCCATAGGTTTTGATGTGGCAGTCACGGATAATGATGATCCTGATGTGGAAACAGTATTAAGATGGAAGAATGCTCAAAAGTTCAACCTTGACGGGGCAGGAACCATCGTCCTGGATGGAAGGCCGCCCATTGATTCCGATGCCGGACTGGCTGCCATCCTGTCCCCGGCTTTTACCCAGGCCGAATGCCAGCCCCCTCCACAGGATGTAACCATACGGATTGTTAATGAAGGAGAACAGGCCATTAGTGATTTCGATGTCGGATTCAGTATTGACAGCATTGAACAGTCCGTCGAAACAATCTCAGACATAATAAATCCCGGCGACACCCTTGTATATACTTTTACAACGCAGGCAGATCTTTATTCAACGCAATTTTATATAACT
>CAZILN010000133.1:0-5263 GCA_964540005.1 uncultured Bacteroidaceae bacterium
CAACCATTACAGTGATAATACCGGCACATTTACACCCGTGCTTCCCTTCTGTTATGTGCGCAGGGTCTCGGATTACTCGAGAAGCTTTGCTGCCTCATTCAATCTCTCACCTGAAGAAAAGATCTTTGGCCTGGGGGAATCCTTTACGGGCTTAAATAAACGCGGACAGAAAGTTGTGCTCTGGGTGGATGACGCCAACGGGACACAGAATGAGACCATGTACAAACCGGTTCCTTTTTTCATGAGCAGCAGGGGATACGGGGTATTCATGCATACTTCCTCGCCTATCAGCTGTGATTTCGGTAAGTACTTTAACGGGGTGGCAAACCTGATGATAGGGGATGAGGACCTGGATTTATTTATTTTCCTCGGGACACCCAAGGAAATCCTGGATGCATATACAGACGTCACGGGTAAATCACCGGTGCCCCCACTGTGGTCATTCGGATTCTGGATGAGCCGCATTACGTATTTTTCTGAAGAAGACGGGCGGGCCGTGGTTGATAAGCTGAGGCGCTATAAGATCCCCTCTGATGTGCTTCACTTTGATACAGGGTGGTTTGAAACGGACTGGCGTTGTGATTTCAGATTTTCCGAATCCCGTTTTGATGATCCGCAAAAAATGATGGCAGATTTCAGGGAAAAGGGAATCGAGACCTGCCTCTGGCAATTGCCCTATTTTGTGCCGCAGAATTCACTCTTTCCTGAAATTGTGGAAAAGGGATTTTACGTCAGGAATGATAAGGGGACCCTTCCGACCGAGGATGCAGTGATAGATTTTTCGAATCCTGATGCCGTGGACTGGTACCAGCAAAAGATCAAAGGCCTGCTGGATCTTGGAGTAGGGGCCATAAAGGTTGATTTTGGCGAAGCGGCACCCTATTATGGATACTATGCTTCCGGGAAGAGCGGTTTTTACGAGCACAACCTGTATCCTCTGCGTTATAACAAGGCTGTGTCTGACATAACTTACCAGGTCAAGGGCGAGCGGATCATATGGGCCAGGAGCACCTGGGCCGGCAGTCAGCGGTATCCCATGCATTGGGGAGGCGATCCCGCCAATACCTATTCGGCCATGTCGGCTACCCTGAGGGCCGGACTCTCGATAGGTTTATGCGGATTCTCCTTCTGGAGCCACGACATAGGAGGTTTCGTAAATAAAACGCCGGAAAATGTATACCGCCACTGGACCCCCTTCGGGATGCTTACCTCTCATGTGCGCAGTCATGGTGCCCCGCCAACAGAACCATGGGAATACGGGGAAGATTTTATGAATGCGTTCAGGGAAGCAACCAACATGCGTTACATGCTGATGCCCTATATCTATGCCCAGGCACATGATTGTTCTGAAAAAGGCCTTCCCATGCTCAGGGCCCTTTTCGTGGAGTTTCCTGATGATCCGGGATCCTGGCTGATTGATAACCAGTACATGTTTGGTGAAGACCTCCTGGTGGCCCCCCTGTTTGATGATGAGCTGTCAAGGGATGTATACCTGCCACCCGGACAATGGATAGATTACCAGACCGGCATTGTTTATTCAGGCGGTTGGCATGAGATGGAAGCCGGACAGGTTCCTGTGATCGTATTGGTTAAAGACGGATCTGTAATCCCTCATATCAAACTTGCTCAATCCACGAAGTTCATGGATTGGTCGGAGATAGAGCTGAAGGTTTTCTCAGTTTCAGGCAATGAGGCTGAATTACTGGTATGCCTTCCGGATGAAAAGCTGACGGTCCGGCTTACATTAAAGCACGATGCAGATGGATTCAGTTTGAGCGACAATCCTTTCGGTAACAAGGTCCGTTTTACTGTAACAGGGACTCAGACTGCAGCGGGAGTTGTTCAATAATACCCTGAACCTTTTGCGGATCAGTCCGATGGTCGAGGTTGAAAAGCTGATGTAATTAATAAGCTGTTTGCAGGAATACTGGCCTATTCGAAGTAATTGATGTACCAGTTTGCCTCGTCCTGCAGGAGGGTACGTATCTGATCCCTCTTTCCGGGCGGGAACTTGGCCGATACCTTTCTCGCCAGCCAGTCCGGTTCGTTGCGCCTTTTGGCCACACGCATAAGGTCATAGAAACGTTCTCCTTCGAAGGCAAGCTCCAGGGCCCTTTCTTTTATGATCTTTTCTTCCAGCAATAATTGTTTTGCGGCTATATTATCCATCAGGTTCCGGTAACTGGTAATTTGATTGGTGATAGGATCATGATAGTAAATGATGTTTGAGATCTGGACACCGTCATACCCGCTGCCCAGGCCGACACGTCCCCTGACGCCTAACTGTGTTCTCCGGCTGTCGATGTCATAATTGCTTCCGTCATTTATTATACCAACTGCCTCTGAGATATTTGTGGTTACCCCGACAATCTGCTCGAATTTCCACCAGGTATACAGTTCTGCCATGTAAAGGTGTATCCCCCCGGCCCGGTATAAAATATAATAGAAATCCTGGTCGAAGCGCGTCCTGTTACCGGAGAATTTAAAGACCACAGTATCCACTCCTTCCATAATGGTGTTGGCACTGCGGAAGTCCCCTTTCGATTTCAGATCGAGCATCTGCTGCCATTCTTCGAATTCAACATAATTGCCTGTCCATCCCCTGGCATATAAATAGGAAGCCGCATACCCGCGGTAATAATCACCGGGTAAACCCACATTGACCATTCGTGACAGATTAGGATTAGTGGTGTTATTGTTTATTACCTGGCCCCTCCAGGTCGATTCCCAGTTGGTTATGGCAATACGGGTCGGTTTGAGCATGTAGTCGTGCGGTTCCCATCCTTCAAACAGCCTCTGCAGGTCATTCTGCTGGAAATAACTCTTATCGAACCATATGGTATATATATGTTCCCTTATATCTATATCGAAGAATATAGTTCTCCATGCATCAGCGGCAAAATCCATGTTAAGCTGGTACCTGCTGTCAGGGGAATTGTACATGATCTCATGGAAGTGAGATTCAGCCATTACCCAATCCCCAGCGGTCAGGTACATCAACCCCAGGAGGCAATGGAGGGAATATTCGGTCCAGATGGTGACCTCCCAGGTATAGTCAGAGTTATCAATATAATGAATGACGCCCACAGCCTTTATCTCGTTTTCAAGCTGGTTGGTAAAAAAATCGATAACCATATCCAGGTCATACAATTGCTTTTCAAGAGTCACAGGCTGGTTATAAATGGTATCGTTATAGTATCCGTCCCTGGCAAAATTGATATAAACACTGTCAATGTATGTGCCGGGTGTATTGATATAATCCTCTATTTCCTCAATGGTGGCCAGGGATTGATGGATGAAAGGAACCTTGCCGTAGATCCTGACGGCGGTAAAGTAGGCCCATGCCCTCATACAGAGCGCTTCACCGTAGAGCCTGTCATAATTCTTTGCGGGTATCTCCGGATCAAGTACCTCGGGATGTTCCTCTTCAAGAATACGGATAAAATTATTGCAGGCTGAAATGAGTTTGAAGAAATTCTCCGGTGAGGCATACTTGTTGGTTTTTGAAATATTAAAATTGTATACTTCCACCAGGTCTGCGTCAGCATATTCTGTTACTTCCAGCAGGTCCCCTCTCAGTTCACCCAGTACAACCAGCTGCTCCACAAGCTTCTGCTGCAAGCCGTACAAGCCCATTTCTATAGCCCGGTATTCATACCAGTCGTCAAAGAGGTTCTCTTCCGTAATATTCAGCTCCTGCTCAGGAGAAAAGAATTTCTCACATGAGGAGAACAGAAAAAGGGGTAAAAGCACAATGGCTATAAGTCCGGGATAGTTGAATATTTTTCTCATTTTCATCATAGTAAAACTGTTACAATCCGATTTTAATTCCTGCAATAAACTGGCGGCACTGGGGGGCCATTCCGTAATCTATTCCCTGGTGGATCTGCGAATACGAGTAGGCAAATTCCGGATCATACCCCAGATAACTGCTTAGTGTTAGTATATTACTGGCCGATATATAAAATTCAGCATTATTGAATATCAGGAACTCCTGGGGTAATTTGTAGCTCAGCGTAACATTATTCAGCCTCAGGTAGGAACCGTCCTCTATCCAGCGGGTTGAGAAGGATGAATTGCCAATGAGATCATCCATCAGTGCCCGCGGCACATTTGTCTGCTGGCCGTTGTACTGCCACCTGTTTAGTACATTCTGGCTCTGGTTCTCAAGTCCGCTCATGGCTTCATTCTTGTACCGGATGTAATTAAAAACCTCGTTCCCGTACACAAAATAGACCTGGGCACTCAGGGTCAGTCTTTTATAGGAGAATGCAGTGGAAAAACTCCCGGTCAGACCAGGGATTGAACTACCGATGGTGGTTTTGTCATAGTTATTTATAACGCTGTCCGGAATACCTGCGGGGCCTGAAATATCTTCAAAAATAGCGTCCCCGGCCTGGAAAGGCAGGTTTTTATCATTGACCAGTCCTGAAATGTCTGCATCATCCTGTGTACTGTAAACACCTTTGAATTTGTAACCGTAAAAACTGTAAACCGGTGAGCCTGCTATGACCACTTTTTCCCCTCCATCTATATCAAAAACAAATTTGTCCCCTGTAATTTCCTGTATTTCGTTCTTCACCGAAAACAGGTTTGCCTGGATATCCCATCCGAAGTTACCTATGTCTGCCAGTCTTGCGAAAGTACTGAATTCCCATCCCCTGTTGCTCATTTTACCCCCGTTGTCAATCCTGTACTCATAACCCATGTAGGCTTCTACCGGACTGAAAATGAGCATGTTGTTTATCAGGGATCTGAAATAATCAATAGTAAAGGTGAAACGGTTCCCGAGTATTGACAGGTCCATTCCTGTATTAAGCTGGCTGACTGTTTCATATGTCAGCCTGTCGTTATGAAGGACGGCAGGATACAGTCCGGCAGTTTCACGGAATTTTACCGTTTGATAGTATTTGGTTGCACTGGCCTCCCCAATGTCATCATTGCCGGTTATCCCGGCTGTAAATCTTAGTTTAAGGTCTTCCAGCCAGTATTTATTTTTAAGGAAGGCTTCATCTGAGAGCCTCCAGGCAAATCCGCCCGAATAAAACAAGCCAAGAGGTATGTCGGCTATCATCAGGGTATTGGCCGCATTCTTACCCACCCTGGATGAACCGTCAAATGTAAAGTTTGCAGTAAATAAATATTTATCCCTGAAAGTGTACAGGAGGTTTTCATATACAGACATCCAGTTCCATATGCGGTTTGCCCCTCCAATTTCCCTGAGGTTGTTCGTTCCATCATCCAGGCTGCGATATTCATCATT
>CAZILN010000134.1:0-7144 GCA_964540005.1 uncultured Bacteroidaceae bacterium
TAGCCACGACAAGCATGTTGGGACCATCTTTCAATTTGCCTGTAACATCAATCCGGCAAGGAGTGTAAGCATTTTTGTGTGTGCCTGCGATAACGCCGTTTAACAATATGGTTGCATTGTAATCCAGTCGGTCAAAAACGATCCAGATCTTTTTATTCAATGCTTCTTCAGGGACGCTGATATAACGGTAATACTGCCAGTATTGCTGCGAAACCCAACGGGCAGACAGTGTATTGGTTCCAATATTAATATCACCAAACATCCCACGTTTCTGCATGGCCAGGTTCAGATCCATCGGTACATCGACACTTACATATTTCAAGGAATCCAAAGAGGGATTGAAACGAATAAAACCAGCTTCGCTATTGATTCCTTTATTACCATCGTTCCACACCACTTTCCATTGACCGGATAAGCTGATGGAATTCTGAGCAAATGCCTGTTGAATAATCAACAGTAAAAGCAAAGAGAAAATACATTTTCTGTGAATCATAGCTGAATGAGTTCTGGTTATTCTGCAAGTTATATAATAAAGGAAAAAAAGTAAACCCTTGCAAGTTTTATCTCACAAGGGTTTTAAAATGATTGTAATCCTTATGATGAGAGCTGTTCGGCTTCAGATGAATCAGGACAAAACCGGATATGGCTAAAGCTTTTTTTGTAAAAAGGTTTACATTTTCCTGATCTTAAATGCTACATCAGCACGGGCCTCCGTCATTTTAGGAACTTCAAGAACAAATTTCCCGTTTTGAGGTTTTGCTGTGCTTGATTTAACTATTTTTCCGCTCCAGGCATCATACCAGGAAATGGTATATGAATTATCAGCTAACCCCGGTATGCTTATCTCCAAGCCGCTTATATCTTCTTTTTCATACGAACGGCCCCAGCCAAATGCATCATTATTGGTTCCCATTACGTAAAGATCGGCTCCTTCTGCTGAAACTGTCAGTGGCTTGAATGGCTGGTTTGCCAGGTCAATATCTGAAACAAACTCAGCAAGGATCTTTAACTGGTCCCAGTCTCCTTGGGTTAAAACAGGGTAATCCCACCAGACCGGGGTGGCTGCCAAGCCGCTGGTTAGCGAGGCCCAAATCTGGTTGTGATACGAAATATGGTATTCCTCATCCCTTGTCTGGTAATAGGCAAGACCGGCGCCTGACTCGCCAAAAATGGCCGGTTTTTCAAAATTATCCCAGAACCGTTTGCTCGCCCAGGCATAATTATACATGGCGCTCCGCATTCTGTCCTCGGGGTATTTCATTTCCCATCCCTGCGCCGGATACATATGAATATTCGGAACATCAATTATTTCATGCAATTCCTCACGATATTCTTCAAATCCTCCACTGAAAGACGCGGTTACCGGATGCTTGTAGGGATCGTTTTCTTCAAAATATTTCTGGCATTTTCCAACCCAGTCGTAACATTCCTGATGCCTGCCATGGGCCCATCCATCCGTGCCGTTCATTTCGTTGATCAACTCCCAGATACCCCAACTGCGGCTGTGGGCAAAGCGTGCTATCATGTACCGGTATTTCTTCTTCTGGTATTCCCAAACCTCCGGGTCACTGTACACGTCATCCACATCAATCAGCTGATTGTAAGGGTTCTGACGCCACTGGGCCGCCCATACGGTCTCGGAGAACAGGTCGTGAGGCCAGATGGCATACATTAATTGCATATCCCTTTCTTCAAGAATGATAAGCATGGAGTCTATTCTTCCGAGTTTCAACTGGTTGTACCTTCCCAGTTCTTCCTCTATCAGGCCGGTACCGTTGACAAATCCTCCATAGGTTATATCCCATATGGCAAACAGGTTGGCATTGTGTTCGGCTAAATTGTCAAAACGTTGCATATCATTCCTCCACGGGGAATAAACACCCACACCATAGTATGTTGTTCCGTCCTCGTGGACAAAATAATGTGGATTAACAGTTGATGGTTTTATCCAGCCGTGATGTTCTGACTCAATTGCCGTGAATTTTGCTGTACCTGATTCACCTGAACCTCCTACATCACTGACAAATAATTGATAGGTATAATCTCCCACTTCTCCAGGCGAGAACCGGACCTTCCATTGATCGGCATTGTAAGAATTATCGTAGAACCCGTTTATCCTGATCTTCTTACCGGATGGAGTTGTAAACTGTGCATACACATCAATATCTTCAGGATTATAAGGATTATCTATCCCTACATTGTCAAGGTCCAGCAGAACTTCAAATTTTTCATACTTTTTTACCCTTGTGGTATTGGTGCCGGCAATTTTTACCTTTGGTGATTCCCCTGGTATATAGGTTTCTCCATGAACTTCTTCTGAAGCAAAAAATACTTCACCGCTGTTGTGAACCGGGATTAGCTTGTAAAAATAATGTTTGTAAGGTTCAAGGTCTTTATCCTGATAACTTGTGGCAGTTGCTTCGGCAATAAGCGTATTCTCAGTGATTTCAAATCCGGGATTGGATCCTCTGTGAATCAAATATTTTCCCGTCTGCTCCTGGTCGCTTGTGTTCCAGGAAAGATTTATGTTTTTACCTTCTGAGACGCTTGCGACCACATCGGTTACCCTGATCAGGAACCACGCCGCTTTAAAGTTGTCCATTTCAATTTTAGCCGATTTCAAAACAGAAGTATCCCTGTCGAAATAAAAATCTACAGCCTGAATACTCCCGTAAGTTCTGTAATATGACCGGGTTAAGTCAAATGTATAAGTATGCCAGTTGTTATCACCGGGAATATCCTTTTCAAGGAATTCATAGGTGGGCGGCTCCAGTGAATAGGTTGGGCTTACGGTAAGTTGGGTCTCCACTTCCGACCGTACCTGAACCTGAATTCTCGGGTTGGAATATACATTGATCGCCCTGAACGGCCTGAAGGTAAATTTATCATAAGCACCCACCCCCTCTTTTTTTGTATAATCAATCTTTAAAACGCCATCGGCTTCCGATAATCCGTAGGTCCCGGGAGTTACAGTTCCCCATATTACAAAGGGAGGGCGGCTGCTATCCCCAAACCGCCTGGTAAATTCAAGCGATCCGTCTTCAAAGTCATCTGTAGATCCACGGCGTTGTGAAAAACCCTGGTCTACAAATACAATCAACAAGGCTAATAACATGAGAATCAGTCTGAGCTTTCTGCTTACAGTGTGAGTCATGAATTGTAATTTATTTTGAATTATTTTACAAGCAGGGTCTCCATTTCTTCCAGTGTTTTTCCTTTGGTTTCGGGTACCATACGCCATACAAACACAGCTGCAATTAAACTCATAATGCCGTAAATCCAGTAGGCGAAACCATGATTGAATGTTTCGATCAAAGACGAACTTTTATCCATGATTGGGAATGTCGATGATACAATGTAGTTAGAGATCCATTGCATTGCCACAGCAACAGCCATTGCTCTTCCTCGTATTTTATTGGGAAAGATCTCCGAGAGAAGTACCCAGACAACCGGTCCCCAGCTAAGAGCAAAAAAGGCAACATACCCAAGCATGAAAAGAAGCGCCCCGAAACCTATCAATTGGAAATAGAAAGTGAAACCAAGACCAAACATAGCCACAGCCATTCCCAAAGCCCCAATGATCATTAATGGTTTCCGCCCGAACTTATCCACTATTAAAATTGTAACTACAGTAAATGTCAGGTTGATCGCTCCGACAATTATAGTCTGAAGCAGTGCTGCATCGGTACCGGAGCCCATGTTTTTGAAAATTTCGGGGGCATAATACAGTACTACATTGATGCCTACAAATTGCTGAAATACAGATAATAAAATTCCAATAATTATGATAAGATAGCCATAGGAAAAGAGTTTACCCGATTTTTCCACTACTGTCTCTTTGATCTCTGCCAGAACAACTTTGGCTTTCTCAATTCCATTAACCCGTTCAAGCACTTTGAGTGCTTTATCCGGTTTATTCGTGAGCATAAGATAACGAGGCGTTTCCGGAACAAAAAAGAGGAAAATTAAAAATAGTAATGCAGGGATCATTTCGGATGCGAACATCCAACGCCAGCCAATATCATTCAGCCATCCTGCATCGCCCTGGGTCGAAATGCCATAATTCACAAAATACACCACCAGCATCCCGAAGATGATAGCAAATTGATTGATCGATACAAGGCGTCCGCGAATATTTGCCGGAGCAATTTCCGCAATGTACATTGGAGATAACATCGATGCCAGTCCAACCCCAATTCCTCCGATAATCCGATAAATGACAAAGTGCCAGAAAAAAGTATGATCTCCTTCTCCAACGGGTCGGAAGAATATTTCCGGCATTGCAGAACCCATGGCAGAAATAAAGAAAAGTATGGCAGCGAGAGTCAGTCCCCGCTTACGTCCCAACTTCAAACTTACCAGGCCACCTGATATACCTCCAATGATGCATCCAATCAGTGCACTTGAAACAATAAAACCAAGCCTTGAGTTTGCCATGGTTTCTTCAAGTCCCACAGGAATTATAAAAAACTCTTCCAATGAACCGACGGTTCCTGAAATCACAGCGGTATCATAACCAAATAATAATCCGCCTAAGGTGGCAACCATGGTGATTCCCACTACATAAACACTGCTTTCTTGTTTCAAAATAATTTATTTAAGTGTATCTGAAATTTATAAATTGCTGATAATTAGGAGTGAGCTCGATGTTGTAGCAAAATCCCTCTGTAAATAAAAGAAAAAAAAGAGAAATTAACTATTGAAGATCCGAAGATTTAGCTCGAAAGGATTGATTGGTCAGGAAATCTGGAAACAGGACCACTATCTGTTATCTGTCCATAAGATCATTCCTGCTGATTTCATAAATGAGTATTCCCACCCTGTCAATATGGTCTTTCAATTCCTTGTGATTTATATCAGGATAGGCAACTATATCCACCTTGTAGGGTAAGCTGCTTTCCTCAAATTCACCCTTGATTCGTGCAATAGAAATAGTATCCACTCCCTTATTTGTTATGGCCAGATCTATATCACTTCCTTCCTTGAAGCTGCCTTTTGCCCTGCTGCCAAATATATATACAGTTTCCACATCCGGAAATTTCTTAAGAATATTCTGAATAGTATTGATCTCTCTTTCCGAAAGCCCAAATCTGTCTTTAACCTGATTATTCATTTTTTTCCAAGGTACAAGCTTATTGTCCCTCTTCAATGAGGAATTTGTAGAGTTTTCCCAGTACAGCAAAGGTTTCTTCTCTTAATTGTACTTCGTATTTCTCAAATTTCTCCCCGTCGTAATCATGTGATAGTTCAATCCGCATATCCAGTCCATCGATCAATTCCTGGGCATAATTGATATAGCCATTCTCCTGCGCTAACCTGAAAGTATCCTTTGGTGATGGTTTGAAAAAGAATCCTTGCTCTTCTAAGAAGTCTTTCATTACTTTCCAGGAAAGATCAAGTGTAAATTCAAATCTTTGTATTAAGCCATTTCTTTCCAGCTCATTCAGATCACCCTTTTCCAGAGCTTCCTTAAGCCTGAGATATGCCTTTTCAAAGTTCTGAAACCGCTGCTTCCACTGTATGTCTTTATTTTCCGCCAAATAATAATTATTCTCTCATACTATAATAAAAAAAATTGCATCTGCCTTCAATAACAAAGGTACTGTTTTAAGAAGCTATTTCAATCCACCCGTTTTGGTGATAATTCACTGTATTTCAGAGTTCTGTTCTGGATGGCAGATACGTACCACAAGTACCTTATTAACAGTGAGGTAACAGTCCTTGTGAACAATGCCGTCAAGGCTGCCGGAATCGAGATACCCTTTCTGCAAAGAGAGCTGCATTTACGGACGGTGGATGATAATGCAGGTAATAAATTTAAAAAAAATCAAGGTAATTCGCTGAGAATGAAAAAAATAATGTATCTTTATACCAAGTTCAAACCGCCTATGTTTTAGTAACGCCCTCAAATCAATAACAGTTTATATCTGCATATACCTTTAGTACCCCCCATCAATCACCAAGGAAGAGCACAAGGGAAATGATATAACAGCCCTCTTCTCAGTACAATGGCGTTTGGAATTCAAGTAATAATCATTTGAATTATTATCAAAAATGAGCGAGTATATGAAAAAAATGTATTTCCCACCCAGTGCCTCCGGATTTCAGCCTCAGCATTTATTAATCGTACTGCGTAACAAAATAAGGCTTCTTATCCTTATAAGTATGGGAGTCCTTCTGTTTTTCTCACCTAAGGTTTATTCACAGGATGAAGATCTCACAAGGATCATCACGGGAACCCTGTTGGATGAACAAAATGAACCGGTTATCGGGGCTACTGTTGCTATAAAAGGAACGACTACCGGAACGATCACAGGTATTGATGGAAAATACACTATTAAGATCCCAGATGAGGATGGACTGGTTCTGGTTTTTTCATATATAGGTATGGGCACACAGGAGGTGACAGTCGTTGACCAAACCGAAATTAATCTCATACTGGAGGAGAGTGCCTTTGATCTGGAACAGGTTATTATGATCGGCTATGGTGTGCAAAAGAAAATTGATGTTACAGGAAGTGTCTCGGTGGTTGATGGAGAATCCATCAATAATTCTCCGGTAATTGGTATTGACCAGGCCATCCAGGGACGAATTTCTGGTGTCAGAACAACACAAACAACCGGACAGCCGGGAGAATCTGTTAATGTTCGTATTCGTGGTGTGGGAACAATTGGCGATAATGATCCTTTATACATTATTGATGGTGTACCTACTAAAGACGGAATGAATGTGGTCTCTCCCGCAGAAATTGAGAGCATAAGTATTTTGAAAGATGCAGCTTCTGCGGCAATTTACGGGGCCCGTTCTGCCAATGGTGTAGTTTTAATAACGACTAAAAAAGGAAAGCAGGGAGCCCCGAAAATCAGTTACAATGGCTACGTTGGTATTCAGACTCATGGTAAACTAATCGATATGGCCGATACAAAAGGCTATGTTGCAACCTATAACGAAGCAGTTGAAAATGATAATGCCATGGTCACAAGTCTAATTTTAAAACGTAAACCCATACCCTTCGATACTGACACGCTCCCCAACATTGATCATCTTAAAGAAATATTCAGACCTGCTATTATTCAAAGTCATCAACTGAGTATCGGCGGGGGGAGTGAAACCGCCAGTTACAATTTAACCTTTGATTATCTTA
>CAZILN010000135.1:0-4071 GCA_964540005.1 uncultured Bacteroidaceae bacterium
TGTGGGATGAGCGGTGCACGGTCTATGAATGCCGGCCCGCTCAGTGTCGAACGTTTCATGCTGACTGCGTGTGACACTTCATCCTGTGTCCTTTTGCGGCGCCTGCGCAGAAATTTAATGTTTGAACTAAAAAACATACCGGAAATTTTTATTTTTTGATCAGAATGATTATATTTTAATCGTGCTATTTGATTAAAATCTAATCAAATATACATCATTTTTTCACAATAGCAAAAAATACGGGGTTTTTTATGGAAATCAGGGAGAGGAACATCGTGCATCTGGATCTTGACACCTTTTTCGTGTCGGTGGAAAGGCTCAGGGACAACAGCCTGAAGGGCAAGCCCATCATCATCGGGGGAATGTCTGACCGCGGAGTGGTAGCCAGCTGCAGTTATGAGGCCAGGCAGTACGGGGTACATTCGGCCATGCCCATGAAGCTGGCCCGGAACCTTTGTGGTGATGCCATCATCATCCGCGGGGACATGGAACAATACAGCAAGTATTCCAAAACGGTCACCGAGATCATAGCCGAAGATGCCCCGCTCTACGAGAAAGCATCCATCGACGAGCATTATATCGATATTACCGGGATGGACCGCTTCTTTGGCAACATGAAGTGGACCCGCGAACTGCGCCGGAAGATCATCAGTCATACGGGGCTCCCGATCTCTTTAGGCCTGTCAGTCAACAAAACCGTGTCGAAGATAGCCACAGGGGAAGCAAAGCCAAACGGGGAGCTCGAGGTCCCTCAGCACATGGTGCTCCCCTTCCTCTCACCATTGTCCATCAGGAAGATCCCGATGATAGGCGACAAGACCTACCACCTGCTGCGCTCCATGGGGATAGTGACGATAGAGACACTCCGCATGATACCGGGGGATATGATGGAAAAGGTGCTGGGCAAGAACGGGATCGTCGTCTGGAAAAAAGCGAACGGCATCGACTCCACGCCGGTAAAGCCATATTCAGAGAGGAAATCCATCAGCACCGAACGGACATTCGACAAGGACACCATAGATGTTATATACCTGAGAGAGTTGCTGGTGTCCATGGTGGAAAAGATATCGTACGAACTCAGGAAGAAGCAGAAACTCACCTCCTGCGTCACCGTGAAGATCCGTTATTCAAACTTCGACACCCATACCCTGCAGAAACATATCCCCTACACCTCTTTTGACCACACCCTGATAGAAACGGCCAGGGAACTCTTCGACCGCCTGTACCAGCGAAGGATGCTTATCAGGCTGATAGGGGTCAAATTCAGCCACCTGGTGGGGGGCGTGCAACAGCTCAACATGTTTGAAGACATCCCGGAAATGGTACGCCTGTACCTGGCCATGGATAAGCTCCGGGGCAGGTATGGACGAAAAGCTGTCATCAGGGCGGCAGGACTTCAACTCCAGCCCAGGGATGCCGTGGAGCAACTAGGCCAGGAAGGCCTGGACCTGGAAACCTTTACAGTCGGCAAAGACGGCAGCACTGCCCAGCGGCTCTGGAAGATCAGCCGTCCGGGATACCTCACCGGCAAACCATGAAGCAAAGAAGTACACAAATTCGCAGGTTCACAAGTTACAGGTTCGCAGGAAAAAAGTTTGAAGGTTCACATTATGTATCTGAATAGTCATTCATATTATAGTTTGCGTTACGGGACGATGTCGGTGGAAGAACTGATAGTAACGGCTGCTAAGAACGGCGTAAAGTCGATGGCCATGACGGATATCAATAACTCCACGGGGATCATGGATTTCGTCAAGCTGGCCTCAAAGGCAGGGATCAATCCCATAGCCGGGATCGAGTTCAGGAACAAGAACCGGTTTCTCTATACCGGCCTGGCAAAAAACAACCTTGGGTTCCAGGAACTGAACGAGTACCTGACAGCATGCAACAAGAACAAACACGCCCCCCTGCCCTCCCCGCCTCCCTTCAATAATGCATACGTCATTTATCCTTTCGGGACAAAAACATCTTCCCAGCTCCTCGACAATGAATTTGTCGGCATCAGGCCGGCCCAACTCCGCAAGCTCATATCTTCGAAGTTCCGTTACCGTCAGGACAGGCTGGTGATCCTGCAACCCGTCAATTTCAGGAAAAAGGAAGATTATGTGACACACAAGCACCTGCGGGCCATAGACAATAACATCCTCCTGAGCCAGCTGACCGCGGAACAACTCGCACAGAAGGATGAAATCATGATGCCGGTCGATGAACTACTGAAACTTTGCGAGGAATATCCCGAGATCGTGAACAATACCATCAAGCTTAGCGAGCAGTGCAGCATTGACTTTGACTATACCAGCATCAAGAACAAGCAGACATTCACCGGGGACCGGGCAGACGATCGGGTGCTGCTCGAAAAACTGGCTTACGACGGTTTGATCTACCGCTATGGGAATAACAACCAGGAAGCAAGGAAGCGGGTCGTACACGAATTGAAGATCATAGACCAACTGGGCTTCTCCTCCTACTTCCTGATTACCTGGGATATCATCAGGTACTCCATGTCAAGGGGATTTTACCATGTCGGCCGGGGAAGCGGTGCCAACTCCGTGGTTGCTTATTGCCTGAAAATCACCGATGTTGATCCCATTGAACTGGACCTGTATTTCGAACGTTTCATCAACCCCAAACGAACGAGCCCACCCGACTTCGATATCGATTACTCATGGAAGGAACGCGACGAAGTACTGGATTATATCTTCAAGAGATACGGCGAAAAACATACCAGCCTGCTGGGTACTATCTCCACCTTCCGTGACCGTTCGATACTCAGGGAACTGGGTAAGGTGCACGGACTCCCAAAAGCAGAGATCGACAGGCTGGTACAGTACCCCGATGACATGCAGAACCGGGATCATATCTCCGAGACCATCATGTACATCGGCCGGCAGATCATGGATTTTCCCAACATGAGAAGCATACATGCAGGCGGAGTACTCATTTCCGAAAAGCCCATAAGTTACTACACGGCCCTCGATCTGCCACCGAAGAATTTCCTTACAACACAGTGGGATATGTATGTTGCCGAGGACATTGGTTTCGAAAAACTCGATATCCTCAGCCAGCGGGGTATCGGGCATATCAAAGAATGTGTGGACATTGTGGCTGAAAACAGGGGAACGAAGGTGGATGTTCACGACATACCCCGGTTCAAACAGGACCCGCAGGTCCGCAGGCAGCTGAAGTCCGGAGAAAGCATAGGATGCTTCTATATTGAGAGTCCAGCCATGAGGGGACTCCTGAACAAGCTGCACTGCGACAACTACCTGACACTGGTTGCCGCCAGTTCCATTATTCGTCCGGGTGTCGCCCGCTCGGGCATGATGAAGGAATATATATGGCGCTTCCATCACCCCGGTGAGTTCGAGTACATACACCCCGTCATGGAAGAGCAGCTGAAGGAGACGTTCGGGGTCATGGTATACCAGGGAGATGTGATCAAGGTATGCCATCATTTTGCCGGGCTCGACCTCTCTGATGCCGATGTGTTGCGCAGGGCCATGAGCGGCAAGTACCGTTCCCGGAATGAGTTCAAACGGATCGCTCAGCGCTACTTCGAGAACTGCCGGGAGAAGGGATACAGTGATGAGATAGCCAGGGAAGTATGGCGACAGATAGAATCCTTTGCCGGGTACTCCTTCTCAAAGGCACACTCTGCCTCATATGCTGTTGAAAGTTTCCAGAGCCTCTACCTGAAAGCGCATTACCCCCTCGAATTCATGGTTGCCGTCATCAATAACTTCGGAGGGTTCTACCGCACATGGGTGTATGTGAATGAAACCAGGCGCTGCGGGGCCATTATCAACCTACCCTGTGTGAACCGCAGCCGGTATAAGACCTGCATATATGGCAGTGATGTTTTCCTGGGCTTTGTCCATGTTGCCAACCTTGAGCAGAAAGTGGCACACTCAATAGTTGAAGAGCAGGAAGAGAATGGCGACTACAAGGGATTCGACGACTTTGTCAACCGGGTTGGGCCCGGACTGGAGCAACTGGTCATCCTGATCAGGACCGGGGCATTCCGTTTTACGGGAAAAGGGAAAAAAGCCCTGCTCTGGGAGGCGCATATGC
>CAZILN010000136.1:0-11097 GCA_964540005.1 uncultured Bacteroidaceae bacterium
AATTCCCATTTTTTTGAAGTATAAATTTTTTTTGCCAGGCCTGTCCAGTCGTATACTGATGTGAGATAACGTCTGAGGGCCATCATAATTTCTCCTGGATTGGCATCCCTGGGGCACTTCTCACTGCATTCGCCACAGTAATAACACATCCATGGTTCTACACAGGAAGCTAATTCCTTCTCTAAACCAATTTGAAGTAATTTAATAGGTTTCCGGGGAAACAAAACGTTTTCTTCAGTTAAGGGGCAAATAGCCGTACAATTACCGCAGTGGAAACATTCAGTCCATTCTTCTATGCCAAATTTTTTGAAG
Organism: uncultured Bacteroidaceae bacterium; assembly: GCA_964540005.1. Classification (GTDB taxonomy): domain Bacteria; phylum Bacteroidota; class Bacteroidia; order Bacteroidales; family SM23-62; genus CAZILN01. The sequence continues at coordinate 313 of CAZILN010000136.1, forward strand.
CTTTGAAACAGATCAGGATTAATACGCTCTCTCATAGCTGACAATATTTAAACGGGATAATTTTTTAATATCAGATTCAATTTTCTGAATAGAAAAGTCATAAAAGTTTTTCTTAACCTTTCCAATCAGAATACTCTGTATCACTCTGGAAGCTGCGGCAGAAGCCTGGGCAACAGTATCAGGTATATCCTTTGGCCCCTGGCAAACACCTGCAATTGTTATTCCTCCTGAATCAGTATTTACCGGGTCAAACACATTGTTTCTTTCCTTAAACCAGCCGCCTTCAGATGTTTGAACACCCAGTATTCTGCTGAGTTCAGGGTTGTCTTCACCAGGCTCTAATCCCACAGCAAGAATTACCATGTCTACTTTTTGTTCAATCAGCCTGTTATTCATGATATCTTCACTGCGTAATAAAAGCTGGCTGCCAGCTTCTTCAATTTTCGCAGTTTTACCGCGTATCATCTGAATGCCTTCATGTTTAATTCTCCTGAGAAACTCTTCATATCCTTTACCAAATGCGCGCATATCAATGTAATACTCGTAAATACTGGCATCCGGCAATTTTTCTTTCACTAAATGGGCCAGTTTTAAGGAGTACATACAACACACCCTGGAACAATAATTATTGTAATTTCTGTCCCGGCTGCCGACGCAATGAATAAGGGCAACACTCCCGGGCTCCCCTGAATCGGGGTTAAATATCCAGTTCCCTTTCTTATCCTGAGATCGGTACGTAATTTTCCCGCCTGTGGGGCCTGAAGCATTTACAAGTCTTTCAAACTCCAGTGATGTTACAACATTGGGAAATTTACCATATCCATAATCTTCAATACGTCTGGCATCAAATGGTTTAAATCCGGTTGCCAGGATAATATTCCCGACAGAAATTTCAATGATTTCATCTTTTTCATCAAGATTAATGCAATTTTCAACAGGACAAGCTTTGACACATACTCCACATTTGCCATTTTGTACATACCGGCAATGTTCAGAATCAATAAGATATTTATTAGGCACTGCTTGCGGGAAAGGAATGTAAATTGCTTTTCGTAATGAGGTGCCGGAATCAAATTCACTTGGAACCAGGCTTGGGCATTTTAAAGCACAGTTACCGCAGCCCGTGCAGGCTTTTAAATCAACACGCCTGGCCTTTTTTAACACGCTTACTTTATAATTTCCCGGTACCCCTGTTACTTTCCGGATAGTACAGTAAGTCATCAGTTCAACATTTGGATGCTGGCCGACTTCAACCATTTTTGGGGTGAGAATACAGGCTGCACAATCCAATGTTGGAAAAGTTTTATCGAAAGTAGCCATATGGCCGCCTATTGTAGCGGATTTTTCAACTAAATAAACCTTATTGCCACTATTTGCAATTTCTAATGAAGCCTGGATGCCGGCTATACCGCCACCGATAATTAAGGTATTTGAATTAACCGGATTTTCACCTGGTTGATTTACTTCTTCCAGAGATATACCATATGCGGCGCATAATAAAATTGCTCTTGCACGTTCGGTATGTAATTTATCTTTTATGCCATATTCTCTGAAATCAACCAGTATTAGATCTTCCGGATCATTTGAAGCCTGGATCATTGCTTTTGTAAAAAAATTTTTAGCATGGCCTGGCATATTGCCGGCAATAATCATCCTTTGCAGCTTATTATCTTTTATTTTTTTTGCAGCAAAATCAGTATTGCCAAGAGTAAAATCAGAACTATCCCAGATAGCTTTAACCTGGGGTATTTCGTTTGCATAAGTTATTACTTGTGAAAGATCCGGGTAATCCGGGGTTTCATCAGGAGTATCACTTAAAAAATAAATACCGGTTTTTTTTACACCTGCTCCCTCTGCAAAATCCAGCCTGTCTGTTATTTCAGGCCAGGGAGTCATACCTTTGTCTTTAGCAATGCAAAATACCTTATTTAAAACATCTGAGATCTCGATATCTTGAACCGGGTGGGTTGTATAGTGAAAGATTTTATTTTTATTGTATAATATTTCTGTGCTGGATTCTGTTCCATTAAATACAATAATTTTTATGCCGGGAAATTTTTTATTGAGTATTTCAACATAATATGGTATTAATGCAGATAAGGATTCTTCATCCAGACCAATAACTTTAATCTTGTCTTTGTTTATCAGTTTTACTGCATTATTAAAAGAGCTTATATTGTTTGCTACAATTCCTGAATCTGTAATTTTATTAATAAGATGTTTTATCTTATTTCTTTCTTTGCTTAGGACGATTATGGTGTGTTGTACGGTGGTTTTTAAGTCTTTTTCAATATTGTCAGGTATTATCCGGGCAACCCATGTTTGTTTATAATTATTTTTTACCAATACAGGAAGATTCGTTTTTAACGAGTCATTTATTTCAATTATTTTTCCTGAAACCGGTGATGGTATAATGTATTCATTTTTATTACTCAGAGTTGCTTTTACAAGTGGCATCCCCCTGTAAATTATACCTTCAACATCAGGTAGCCTGATTGATTCGATGGTTTTATCTGAAAAATCCGGGAAATACCCCCCGGCCCTGACAGAGCCATCCGATCCCATTTGCAACCATCCTGATTTAAAAAACCTGCAATGTTTTTCGGCAGATTCCCATTTTGGGACGGTAACAAGCTTCTCATAATTAATTAATGCTTCCTTTTTGCCAATTGATGAAATTGAATGTTCTAAAATATTTTTTATAGGTTCGATTATTTCACTGGGTTCAAAAGGTTTCAGAATATAGTATAATACACCAAGACTCTTTGATTTTTCTTTACTTTCATGGGTCGGGTAACCGGTAATAATTATAACGGGAACATCGGGTTTCTTTTTCCTCAGCTTGGCCAGTAATTCCATACCATCTAAATCTTCCATCATCAGATCGAGTATGATCAGATCATAATTATTTACCAAAGCCTGTTTGTACCCTGATATTGGATTTATATCTGTATCTACGTGAAAATCTTCCTGTGACAAAATACGCTGACAACTTTCGCATATAGTTGGCTCATCATCAATTACTAATATTGAAGAAGAATGCTTCATTTTTACTTTAGTTTAAATTAAAAACCCACCTCTAACTTGCGACTATCTCAGCCTTGATAACATTTTTAAGGGCTTCTCTTGTGACATCGTCAAATCTGGGTTCGTTAATTCTTCCTGCAGTAGGTTGAATGTTTATCTTCACCAATAAATTACCTGTTGCCCGGGCATTTTGAAATTGATCGATCTCCTTGACTATGGATCCCGTAATGTTACCCTCATCTTTAGTCTGAAGGATGATGATACGATCATTTTTTTCTTTTTCCCTGGTGATGTTCCGGACTTCATCTGCGTCATCAGCAGATTTACAGGACCTGCTTTGGTTAATTTCTATTGGTAAAGACATATCAAGCAATTCCTTGGTTAGCATGTATCCAAGTCCATGACTACTCTTTAAAATATTATTATAGGCCAGGAGTGTAACTTTTCTCCCGAACTTGTTGGTTGTGGAGATTTTGCTGATGATGTCGGGCAGGAACCTGGAAGCATTCGGATTTTTCCATATCATTATATTCCTGTCCTGATTAAAAGCACAGTATAAAAGGTCGTCCATTTCATTGTTGGAGACCGGATATACACCATAGTAAAAAAGCTTATTTGTGCGGTATAGCCTTTCAACCTTGAGATTCGGTTCATTAATTACAATAATTTTACTATCCGGGAATTCATTGTTAATTCTCCTCACACAGCCCGGACCATAGTAGTCCAGGTTCCTGGCATCCATCACCAGTGTCCGGTTACCGTCTTTTGCAAGAATTTCCAGGACCTTGCCTATTTCGCTTGTTATTTCCGTAATATATCCCTTGTACTTAAATTGTTTAAAGAATTCGTTTTCTTCACTTGAATCGCCTGAGAAGATCAGGATATGCCTGGTTTCACAGGCCTGGATGTCTTCTTCAAGATTGTCTGGGGCCACCATGGCAATCCAGTTTTTATTACGGATATTTTTTTCAAGGATGTATGGGTATTTTTCCAACTGTTTATTGATCAAGGTGACTTTCCCGCTGACCGGGGATGGGATAACATGGCTTATACCATTGCTGAGCGTGATCTGAGCAAGAGGTAATCCCCTGTAAATTATATTTCCGGTATCGGGAAGTATTACTGATTTAATTGAGTTATTGGATAAATTGGGATAGTGACCGCCAACCCTTACCTGACCAGCAGCCTGGGTGTGAAACCAGGAAGTCATATAATAATGAAAATATGGTTCCGCCCTGATGATTTTGTCGTAGTCCTTTTCTGCAGAGATGGATTCGGCTTCCCCGTAAACCACCCTTGCAACAGGTCCCAGTAATTCTGCCGGTTCGAAAGGTTTTATAATATAATCTGTTACTCCCAGGGTTGTCGACATACTTCTGCTTTCCTCGGAAGGAAACCCGGTAATAATAACCACCGGAACATCCGGCTTTCTTTTACGAATCCCGCTTAACAATTGTATGCCATCAGTTTCAACCAGGTTAAGGTCCAGTATTATGGCATCATAATTATTCGTTAATGCCTGACGAAATCCCGTGTCTGCACTCATATTGGTGTCTACCCTGTAACCGGCATTCGAAAAGATCCTGTCACAACTTTCACAGATGTAGTTCTCATCATCTATGACTAATATGTAAGGTTCTGCATTCATTGTGTGTAGTTTTAATGGATTGTTTTCTTTTTTTTCTGCCAGACGGGATTCAATTGCTGTGCCAGGTTTATTAGAGGATCAGGTTTCAAAGCTTTAATATCCTTTCTATCAATATTATAGTGTAATATTTTCTAACTATATGCAGTGGATTGGTGGTGGATTTTGTTATATTTTAAGTATACACTGTATAAATATATATACATACAGGCCGGTACTTATTTGGAGATTGTGTATCTTTAATAAAGAAAATCCGGTTTCAATTTTGAACCGGAAATAATTTTTTAACCATCTGTTAAGTATAAACATGCAGTTCAGAAGTAAATTAACGATAGGGTTAACACTGATAATTTTACTATCATACATGATCCTGGCATTCGTTGTTAGTATTTATGTCAACAGAGTCTTTATAAATCAGGTCCAGTTACGGATACGGCATGATTTGTTCTCTGCACATAACATCTATGATGATTACGTTGAGAATATTGATCAGCTATTGCAGGCTATTTCAATAAGAAGAACAATCAATTCACCTCTTGCAGAAGTCATTGAGAGCGATCTCGGTACAGTTTTCCAGAACATATATATAAACAGCGGGATGGATATACTAACATTGGTTGATATGAATGGTAAAGTGCTATACAGGGCGCATAATACCGGCTGCCGGGGAGATGATCTTTCAGGTTTGCCAATTATAGAAAAAGTATTACAATCATGGGAACCAGTCAGGGGAACAATTATTCTGCCTGCGGAGATGCTGGAAAAGGAAGGAGAGGATATTTCCGGCAGAGCTGTGATTGACGTTTTGCCGACTCCTCTGGCAAGGACCTCTCTAAAGGAAACTGAAGACAGGGCAATGATGATTGCTGCAGCCGTGCCTTTTACCTCTCTTAATAATGATAAACTGGGAATTCTGCTTGGAGGGTATATGTTGAACAGAGACGATGAGATCGTTGACAGGATCAGGCAGGAAGTATTTGAAGATCCTGCCTATAAGCATACAGATGCAGGTACGGCCACCATATTTTTTGACGATTTAAGGATATCCACCAATGTCATGTTCGAAAATAATGAAAGGGCGGTAGGCAGCCGGCTCAGTGAAGAGGTTTATAAGCATGTTATCCAAAGAGGGAATGTATGGTCAGACCGTGCATTTGTGGTCAGTGATTGGTATATTACATCATATGAACCCATTCATGACATTGAGGGTCAAATCATAGGATCGCTCTATGTGGGCGTCCTGGAAGCTCCTTATAAACAACCCCAGAAAATCCTGATGCTGTTTTTCCTGCTGATGCTTTGCCTTACTGCCATATCAGCATTCCTGCTTATATTTTTCTATATGAAACGAATGATGCGCCCGATTGAGAGTATTATTCTGATGTGCAAGAAGATGATTAAGGGAGATCTTAGCGCACGTTGTGTGCTCAGGCCAACAGGAGAGATAGGCTTATTATGCAGTGCCTTCGACCAGATGGCTGATTCTATTGAAAAATATGAAGAGAACCTTCAAAGGGAAACTCAACTTCAAATCGGTCAGAGTGAAAAGCTTGCATCCATAGGAAGACTGGCAGCCGGGATTGCACATGAGATAAACAATCCCCTGACTTCTATCCTGAATTTTGCACATCTCCTCAGACAAAAAAAGACTAACGATAAGGAAGACCTTAATGATCTGAATATCATTATTGATGAAACAAACAGGGTTCGTAAGATTGTCAGGGAATTACTTGATTTTGCCCGGCAATCACCTGCTCATGAAGAAGATGTAAATATCAACCAGGTATTGAAGCAGCTCATCGAGTTAATAAGGAAACAAAAAGAGTTCCGGAGGATCCGGTTTATAGAAAAATACGATGATAAGCAGCAATTATTCATGGCTGATAAAAACCAGATTCAGCAGGTCTTCCTGAATCTGATTCTGAACTCTGCGGAATCTATTACAGGGGAAGGTACAATAACGGCAGCTACACATCATTTGAATGATAAATTCAGCATTACCATTACGGATACAGGTTATGGAATCAAACCTCACGATCTGGAGAAAATATTTGATCCGTTTTTTACAACCAAGCCAACCGGAACAGGTACGGGACTTGGATTAAGTGTCAGTTATGGTATTGTAAAGCAGTTCGGAGGTGAAATCAGCTGCGAAAGCAAGGAAGGGGAAGGAACAAACTTTACAGTTACCTTTCCATACAATAATAACAGGCAGGATTCACAAACCTGATTATATTTCCGGATAACTTTTAATCATTAATAAGGGAATCATTGAAAAGAAAAATTTTAATAATTGATGATAAGTTGACCATAGGCACCGGATGCAAAAGAGTACTGGAAAATGAAAATTATGAAGCGGTGTACCAGCAAAACGGGAAAAACGGATTGAAGGAAGCCCTGACAGGAGAATATGATCTTATCCTGCTGGACCTGTTATTACCTGACATTGAAGGGATGGAAATCCTCAGGGTCATTAAATCAAAAGGCATTAAATCTGAGCTTATTATAATAACCGGCTATGCCACAATTCAAACCGCAGTGGAAGCCATTAAACTGGGCGCCGCAGATTATATCAGCAAACCATTTTCACCGGAGGAGTTGATTATCAATGTTAACAAGGTTCTTCAGCATATGGACATGAGACAGGAAAACATTGCCCTGAAGAAGGAATTGGGATTACAGGATGAATGTAAGGGGATTATAGGTGAAAGTGAAGTGATGAAAAAGGTATTTTCAATGATCAGGAGAGTTGCCCCGACCGAAAGTAATATTCTGATCACAGGTGAAAGCGGTACCGGGAAAGAAGTTATCGCCCAGGCAATACATAGAATCAGTTCAAGGAAAGATCAGCCTTTTATCGCATGTGATTGCAGCGCTCTGACACCTACCCTCCTGGAAAGTGAGCTGTTCGGTCATGTTAAAGGATCTTATTCCGGAGCCATTTCAACTAAACAAGGTTTGTTTGAAATTGCCGATAAGGGAACCTTGTTTCTGGATGAAGTATCCAACATAAGTCTTGAAATCCAAAGTAAACTGCTCAGGGTGCTTGAGACAAGAATGATAAGAAGGGTGGGGGATACCCAGGAGCGTAGTATCGATATCAGGCTTATTTCAGCCTCAAAACGGAACCTGGCTGAGATGGTTGAGGAAGGTAATTTCCGCGATGATCTTTTTTATCGCATAGAAGTAATTCCGGTTCATCTTCCCCCCTTGCGTGAGCGGCATGGAGATATTATCAAACTTGCAATTAACTTTTTGGAAAATGTAAAAAGGACCAGTAAGATCAAAGCCAGCAATTTTTCTCCTGAAGTGGTTGAATTACTTGAAGGATATACCTGGCCAGGGAATATCAGGGAGCTAAAAAATATAGTGGAACGCGTAGCTATACTCAGTAATACTGAGACAATACAGCTTAAGCATCTGCCCAGGGAAATTAAAAAGGTGCAAACTGTTTCCCGGACATATGATTTTCCTTTAACATGGGAGGAATTTAAAGAGTATAAACAGCAGGTAAAAGATGAAGCAGTTATGCAGATTGAACGGGAGTTTCTTATGAATGCATTGCAGGAAACAGAAGGCAATATAAGTATGGCTGCCAAACTTATCGGGATACAAAGATCAAACCTGCATTCTCTGCTTAAAAAGCATAATATTAACTCAAAAGCAAATTGACCCCGGTCATATACCGGGTTCTGTTTAACATTATGAGGATATCAGTTCTAATCATCCTTGGCCTATGCCTTAGTCAACAGGACAGGTTTGTTGAGATAGAAGGACACAGGTTCCGGATCAGGGAATATGGCCAGGGGGAGGTTACCGTAGTATTTGAAAGCGGTATGTTTGACGAGATCGAAAAATGGGAGAGCATCCCGGATTCTGTTGCACAGGTTGCAAAGGTTTTTCTCTACGACAGGGCCGGACTGGGACAGTCCGATCCTTCGCCCCTGGAACGGACCATCCCAAATATGGTCTATGAATTGCACAGCATACTTGAGAAAGAGAAGATAGGGCCCCCTTATGTCCTTGTAGGCCACTCGCTGGGCGGTTTTATAACAAGATACTTTGCCGACCGGTATCCCGGGGAGGTAAAGGGTCTGCTCCTGCTCGACCCCGCGCCGGAGGCCTGGTGGGATGGTATGTCGGAGCAGGAACTGGCTGCATACAAGCAAGGGGGGGATTCTGTTTTCAGCACCCGGCCGGAAACGCTGAAAAGGGAATGGGAGCAGCTTCTTCCAAACCGGGAATATATGCGGGATATCAGCATCCCGGATGAGATACCGGTAATAATGGTATCCTGTTCAGAATGGAACTGGTTCAGGTTTCACAAGAAGCAGATCAGGAAACACAGGGATGCCAGGCATGTTGAACTTGAAGGGGGGCATTATATACATATTGACAACCCGGAAGTGATCATCAGTTATATTAAGGAGCTTGTTGAGGAATAGGTTTGATTGCTGTCTGCTGACTGGTGACTATCCGTTGTCTGCTGACTTTCTGCTGACTTTCTGCTGACAGCTGATTATCTGCTGACTGCTGACGGTTGACTGTGCCAATGATATTAATCACCTTCCCCTGTAAGTCACCTTTCCAGCCATTCCTTGAATTCCTTTACCCTGGTCCGGCTTACAATCAGATCTTCATCAACTGGATTCAGGAGTTTTACCTGTAACCTTCTGCTGGAATAGTTTATAATATCCTTAATGCTGTTAAGGTTTATTATGTATTTTCTATTGATCCTGAAGAAAAACCGCGGATCCAGCAGGCTTTCCAGCTGATCAAGTGAATAATTGATATCGCAGGTTTTGCCGGAGTCATCCATCAGGTAGCTGTCCTTTTCCAGGCTGAAAAAACAGCTTATCTTTTCAGTTTCTATTGACCTTATATGGACACCTACATTTACAACAAACCTTGATTTGAAATTACTGGTGATCATCTGCATCATCTGTTCAATCTTATAATCAAGCAGGCGTTTATCCCTGGCAGCATCCGCTCCGGATGCTGATTTTTCCTGAAACTGTTCCATGGCATGAGTGAAATCCTCCGGGCTCACGGGTTTCAAAAGGTAATCAATACTGTTTAATTTGAAAGCCTTTATGGCATACTCCTCATAGGCAGTCGTAAAAATGATCGGACAGGTGACCTTAACATGGTTGAAAATCTCGAAACTCAGGCCGTCATTCAACTGTATGTCCATTAGTAGCAGGTCCGGACCAGGATTCGTGCTGAACCATTCAATGGCTTTCTTTACCGAATCCAGGGTAGCTGAAATATTCATTTCATACTTGCCGGACCGGATGATCTTTAACAAATGATCGACTGCCGGCTTTTCATCTTCTATGATCAACGTGTTAATCATGCCTCATGTCCAATAAGGGAATTCTTACTTCAAAATATTCGCCGGTATTACTGATGATAACCTCCCTGTCTGAAAGGTATTTATACTGGGTCTGTATGTTTCTGAGCCCAAGCTTGCCCGATCCTCCGACTGCCGTTTTCGGGTTCAGGTTGTTGCGGACGCAGATGTAATCATCCTCCTGCCTGATCTCGATCCGCAGGGGTGTATCCCGGTCGGCAGTGTTATGTTTGATCGCATTTTCGAACAGCATTTGCAGGGCCATTGGAACGACAAACCTGTCTTTCCTTTCCTGCAGCTGTACATCGACTTCCAGATCATTCCCCAGACGGATCTTGTAAAGGAATATGATGGATTCAAGGAATTTCTTTTCTGTATCCAGGTCTACGGTCTGTTGCTGATGGTGTTCCAGCATATACCTGTAGACCTTGGAAAACTGCTGTATGAAATGTCTGGCTTTATCTGTGTCAGTATCTACCAGAGAGATCAGGGCAGTCAGACTGTTAAAGAAAAAGTGCGGACTAACCTGGTTTTTAAGCGCCTCATATTCCATCAGCAGTTTCTCCCTTTTAAGGATCTCCTCATTGATGGCCGATTGTTTCCAACTGCGGAAAAAGATAACTGTGCTCGTAACAATGATTCCCCCTATTATAAATACGGCGGCATATTTCAAGGCAATAAAAGAATCCCTGTACACGTCACCAATATCCTTATCCTGAATAACGATAAGCAGTATTAAATTGAATATGACTATAAGGAC
>CAZILN010000137.1:0-4987 GCA_964540005.1 uncultured Bacteroidaceae bacterium
CTGCTGAACCAAACCAATCCTAACGGATTATTTTCTTTTCGGTCGTCTGCTTATTGTGAGCAAGCTCCCATAAGCTTCCTCCCTCAAATAAAAATCCCGGCCTGCAGCCGGGATTGGTTTGGGTCTGCGGAGAAAGAGGGATTCGAACCCCCGGTACGCTCGCGCGTACAACGGTTTTCAAGACCGCCGCATTCGACCACTCTGCCATTTCTCCGGTCGGGAATCTGGGCGCAGTATGAGAATAAGATGAAAACTACTGCAGTTTTGCTCAAATTCGATGCAAAAATAGAATTTTTTTCGGGTACCTGCCAATTTTCAGGCAGTTTCACTTCAATGCCACGGCCACATGAGGATACAGGAAAAAATGAAAATCGGGTGGAATTTTGTTAAAAACATACCCGTTTCTTCACAAAAATGCTGGTTTTATTAACATTTCAGCGATTTTTTTTTATCAAAACTTGCTTAAGAGAAGAAATAATCTATATTTGTATACCAATATAACAGTTTACTAATTACTAACCCTAAAATCTTTATCGTTATGAACAAAGCACAACTTATAGATTCTATTGCAGCCGATGCCAGTATTACAAAGGCTGATGCTAAAAGAGCTTTGGATGCTTTTATTTCAAACACAACCAGTGCACTCAAAAAAGGAGACAGGGTAGCATTGGTAGGGTTCGGTTCATTTTCCGTAGCCAAGAGAAATGCCAGGACCGGCAGAAACCCGCAAACAGGCAAACCAATAACTATCGCAGCCAAAAAAGTAGTTAAATTTAAAGCCGGTAGTGACCTTACAGGTGCTGTATAAACGATATTTTCAAAAAATAAAAAGGGGCACATTGTGCTCCTTTTTTTTTGGCCAACCAATAAATGACCGAGAAGCAGGAAATCATTGCATACCTGAGTACCTTCATTACGGAACGCAGGCAGCAGACCATTGACCGGGTTATTGAAAACAGGACCCGGTATATTACCGTTTCCCTTGAAGATATTTACCAGTCACAGAATGCCAGCGCTGTGATGAGAACCTGCGAGTGCTTTGGCATTCAGGATGTACATATTATAGAGAATATGAATGAATTCTCTCTGAATCCTGATGTGGTTATCGGTGCCACAAAATGGCTGGATTTTCACAGGTATAATGAAAAGGAATTTAATACACCGGCATGCATTGACCGCTTGAAAAAAGAGGGTTACAGGATAGTTGCGACCCTGCCGGATGGAAACAGTACCCGGCTTGAGAATTTTGATATCGGGAAAGGGAAAACGGCCATCTTTTTCGGGACTGAACTAACCGGGCTGACTCAGGAAATGATCCGGCAGGCGGATGAATTTCTTTATATTCCCATACAGGGCTTTACCGAAAGCTTCAATATTTCAGTATCAGCGGCCATCATCTTGCATTACCTGACAGACAGGCTGAGACAATCGAATCTAAGCTGGAAACTGTCGGTTCAGGAAAGAGATGAGCTGAAGCTTCAATGGCTTATGAAAGATGTTAAACAATCCGGATCCCTGGTCAGAAAATTCCTCTTAGAAAGAGACCGGAACATTACCTGATTTGCCTCCCTGATTTTTTTCCCGGACCCCTGCAATATATTGAATAAATTGCTATATTTGATTAACCCATTGTTTTAAGGGATAAAATTAACTGTCTCATTGATAAATTACTGACCGGATGAATTGTATCATAATAGAGGATGACGAACTGGCGATAAGGATCATTGAAGAGTATGTGAAAAAGACTGCCGGGCTGAATCTGGTACATTCTTTCAACAATGCCGTCGAGGCAATTAACACCATACAGCCTGAAGAAGAAATACACCTGATCTTTCTCGATATTGAGCTTCCGGAAATGAGCGGGATGGAATTCCTGGATTCTCTGAATAATCCCCCCCTGGTCATCATTATCTCATCGAAAGACAAGTATGCAGTGGATGCTTTTGAGTACGATGTGGTGGACTACCTGGTAAAACCTATCAATTATGCAAGGTTTTTCAAGGCTGTTGAAAAAGCAAAAAGGAACCATCAGCGTGAGCTGCTGGATAAGATCGGTAAGGAGGAGATCTTTATTAAGAAGAACTCCATGCTGGTGCGCCTGAAATATGATGACATACTCTGGGTGGAAGCTCTTGAGAACTACGTGATTTTCAATACCTTCGATGAAAAATACACCATTCATTTCACCATGAAGGCTATCGAGCAGAAACTACCCACCAGTAAGTTTACCAGGGTACACCGTTCATACATAGTAAACACCGGGAGCATTGATGTGATAGAGGATAACTCCGTCCTGATTAAGGTTCAGGATGGCACCAAAACCATCCCGATTGGCAAATCCTATAAAGACAAATTAATGGGTGATATTAACCTGATGGTCAAATAGGACCGGAACATCACCGGGAAACTCCTTCATCATCATGATATCCAACAGGCAGTTATTCCTTCAGTATATTGCCCGGACTTCGGAATTCCCGATCGCACTGGAAGTGGATTCTGCCGAGGGTGTATTCTTATATGATAAGCAGGGAAAGGCTTACTTTGATATGATAGCCGGGATCTCAGTCAGCAACCTGGGGCACAGGCATCCGAGGGTGGTCCAGGCAATCAGGGATCAGCTCGACAAACACATGCACCTGATGGTTTTCGGGGAGTACATCCAGGCACCGCAGGTTCATCTGGCTGCCCTGCTGGCGAGTCATTTACCTGATCAGCTTTCCAGTACTTATTTTGTTAATTCCGGCAGTGAGGCAACCGAAGGGGCACTTAAACTGGCCAAAAGGTATACCGGGCGGTTTGAGATCGTAGCATTCAGGAAGGCCTATCACGGGAGCACACAGGGTGCCCTGAGCATTATGGGAGATGAACAGTACAGAAATGCCTTCCGTCCCCTGCTCCCCGGGATCCGCCAGCTTGATTTTAATGATTTCACCCAACTGGACCAGATAAGTGAAGATACTGCCTGTGTCATCCTCGAACCCATACAGGCAGAGGCCGGGGTCGTCTTGCCACAGGAAGGTTTCCTTCAGGCAGTTCGTGACAGGTGCAGCGAGGTGGGGGCATTGCTTATTTTAGATGAAATCCAGACGGGTTTTGGCCGAACGGGCAGCTTGTTTGCTTTCAGGGATTGCGGAGTGGTGCCCGATATACTTCTGCTGGCCAAAAGCCTGGGAGGGGGGATGCCTCTGGGAGCCTTTATTTCTTCAACGGACATAATGTCGGTATACCGGAGGAAACCTGCGATGGGACATATAACCACTTTCGGGGGGCACCCCGTATCCTGTGCTGCGGGACTGGCTGCTTTTCAGGTACTTCTTGACTCCGGCCTGACCGATACGGTCAGGAAAAAGGAACTCCTGTTCAGGAAATACCTGGTCCATCCTTCCATACTTGAAATCCGGGGCAAAGGACTGCTGCTGGCCATACAGCTTAAGCATTCGGCTGCAGTAAAAAGAGTGATCCCTAAGCTTATTGAGGCAGGGATACTGGTCGACTGGTTCATATTCTGTGATACTGCCTTACGGCTTGCACCACCCCTGATTATTTCGGAAGAGCAGATAAAGGAAGCCTGTGAACGCATGGTCCGTATCATCGACAGTGAATTGGGAAAAAAGGGAGGCAGCAGGAGGTGAAGCGCTAAGCAGCATCCGGATATACCATAAACCAGACTAAAATCTTAATTTTGCATCTAAGATGAATTTCAGGTCACCCTTACTATTGATTCTTATCACCATCCTGGTAATAAGTCCCTTACAACTGTTCAGCCAGTCAGTTGTGACAGGACAGATGACTGCTTATGAGGATAGTCTTTATCTTGCCTTCGAGGATCTGTATGATGAAGAGGATGATGAGCAAAAGAAAATGAAATCAGATGAGATCCGGGAATATTTTAAATCTGTACTCAGCTTACCGGCTTCCTATTATTATCCCTTCGATTCATTGAAACGCATTGGTAAGGTCCGTTCTCCCGATAAAAAGATACGGGCCATTACCTGGAACCTGCCTTTATCCGACGGGACCCACCAGTACTACGGCTTTATCCAGTATGCCGAGAAGAAAAAGGCTAAAACGATTTTTCTCTATACCCTGGAGGACCTGTCCTGGAAAAGCAAAATGCCTGAAAACGAAGTATTTACTCCCGAAAGCTGGTTCGGGGCGCTGTATTATGACATCAGGCAGAACAAACATGCCGGTAAGGTTTATTATACCCTGATGGGTTTTGATTTTAACGATTTGTATTCTACCAAAAAGGTGCTTGACGTTCTAACCATAGATACTGATCGGAAGGTCCATTTTGGCGCCCCCATTTTTGAAACTGAAAAGGGGCAGTTTCAGCAGCGCATCATCTTCGAATATTCTGCACAGGCGATAATGGCACTCCGCTATGATCCTGATCTTAAAATGATCATATTTGATCATCTGTCACCCATAGAAACCGGACTGGAAGGGGTGTATAAGTTTTACGGTCCTGATTTCTCCTATGACGGCTATAAATTCAAGGCTGGCAGGTGGAAGTATTACCCTGACCTGGATGTGAGGAACAGGTGAGAAGTGACTATTTGTCAGTCCGGCCGGATTGGCATATCATTTGACAGAATGCTGCTGACAATTACACAGTAAACTTAAATCAGGTATACCATGCAACAAGGTAAAATAGGGGTAACTACAGAGAATATTTTCCCCATTATTAAGAAGTTCCTGTATTCGGAGCATGAGATCTTTCTGAGAGAGCTGATCTCTAATGCCATCGATGCCATACAGAAGCTGAAAACACTGGCATCCGTGGGTGAATATAAGGATGAACTGGGCGATACGACCATCAGGGTCAACGTCAATAAGAAAAAGAAAACACTGAGTGTTTCCGACCGCGGTATCGGCATGACGGGTGAGGAGATAAAAAAGTACATCAACCAGATAGCCCTTTCAAGCGCTGAAGATTTCCTTGAGAAGTACAAGAACCAGAGCAATGCCATCATCGGCCATTTCG
>CAZILN010000138.1:0-10477 GCA_964540005.1 uncultured Bacteroidaceae bacterium
TAGAAAGAGCACCTGCAACCAATCCTGCTAAGGATGCCAGAATAATCGGATTTCTAATATCAGTAGCAGCTGCAATACCTATAGCGATACTTGCCGTTGAGAGAATGCCGTCATTTGCACCCAGAACAGCAGCCCTCAGCCAGCCACTTCTGTTTGTATAATGTCTTTCAAGTGCCATATTTTTCTCTTTAAGATATTATTTTACAAAACTGTCGAAGTGAACTCAATTTTATCCTACTGTGGATCCCCGTAAATGCACCCGCGACCATGGGTTCCTATGTACACACGGCCGTACTTTTTCGGATCTCCGGTAATGTGCATTAACAGGCCCCACTGATGCTGTTCATCATTGATACGGACCCATCCGTCCTGAATGTCATCAGATCGAAATATGCCACGCTCGCCATCGATGATACCTATCAGATAAAGCGCCGGAACATGTGAATCTGTTTTCCCTTTTCCGAACCCGAATCCATGGATCTCCTCTACCCCCTTAATTCTTATGAGTTCACCCGAGTTATCGGCAGAATGATACAAGCCATCGAATGCAGCAATCCACAGATCTCCCTCTTTCCCGGGTGCCGCATAGATCCTGTCCTGACCCCCGCGCCTGTCTCCCCGGTTCCCCCCGGATCCGGGCAGACCACCGTGTAACTGAAGCTTTCTTTCAGTAAAGCTTCTACCCCTGTCATCACTGATATAGAGCAGGCCAGCAAACAGATCCATGGCATAAAACTTCACCGGGTTTACCGGGTCTGCAATTACACGTGTGTTACCCGGTATGCCTTCAGATTCATTCCAGCTTTTTCCATGATCAGCAGTATAAAATACTGGCAGAACCCGGGTTGTCCGGCTCGCACCGAATCCGGTTCGTACTGGCTCCGGGGACCAGATCCAGGTGTTCCCGTCGGAAGATACGGCTATATGTCCCAGCCTGCTCTCCGGATGAGGCATCGAATCTGCCGCCTGCCAGGTCCTGCCCCAGTCCAGCGAATACCCGATATTATCCCCCGGATTGTCATTGGTGGCCCTGCCTACCCTGACGATGATGCCCGGATTGAGAACTGCACAGGCCACAGAGTTGGTATTGCCAAAGCGCGGATGGGAAAAATTCCCTTCAGCAACTGGTTTGTCAAGATCCCAATGAACAAATCCTCCATAATCACCTATGGCTGTAACCAGGTGAGCCCCGTCAGGAGGACTTAACAGGTCAAGCGGCACTGTTTCTTCAATGCCTGTACTCATTACCTGCCAATGTGTGGGCTTTCCCTCATCCATATCGGTGAGGTTAAATGTTTCGTGTCCTCCGTAGCCTGTAGTAAAGATGGCATGATCCGGATTAAAGGGATCAATCTCGATATCAAAAAGCCAGTGGATTCCTGTATGGGCAACATAGGGTGCCAGAGAATCATCGAAAGTACCTCCTTCTTTAAATACCTGTTTCCAGCTAATACCCCCGTCCAGAGAACGGAAAATGTCCTCCCCGCTATCTATCTCATACCTGTGATATGAACTTACGATTAGTGTAGATGGATTTTGCGCATCAACAGAGACAGCGGCATACCCAAAAGCCCTTTCTGCATCCGGTTTATCAGGGGTGATCTCCGTCCAGTCACCCGTATCAGTGTTGTACTTCCACACCCCTCCTCCAGTCATTTCTGAGGGTCCAGGCCTGTCCCCGTATGTCAGATACATCATTCCATCTGAAGCAAGCACTGCATGTGTGGGCCGGTATTGCTGCGGTTGTCCGGGAACCGCCTGCCAGGTTTTCCCGGCATCTTTGCTGTGAAAAAAGTTATCCTGGTTCATGAGCGATGCGCCTGCATATATATCTGAACTTGTCCCGGCCCGGGACAGGCTTCTTCCGTCAAAGATCACAAAGATGATCCCGCTTCCCCGGTTGTACCTGAAGCGCCTGTTTGAATTCTCCTGGCTTTGTGAGTCCTGAGGCGGTCGTTCTGAAATATCCGGGAAAGCTTCTACCCTTTGCCAGCTTACTGAACGGTCCGTACTTTTCCACAATCCGTCATTTCTTGTCCCGAGATACAGGATATCCCCATTATTGGGATCCACAGCCATCCGTTCACCGTTACCCCTTCCATCCTCATTCCCTCCCATTTTGAAGGGGACATCAGTGCGTTGAAAGCTGCTTCCCCGGTCAGAAGAGCGAAGGATTGCTCCGTTTGGTGCACGGGAATTCGTATAGGTGCCGCATGAAAGAAAGATCCAATCCGGATCGGAAGGATCCAGGGCAATGCTCTCCACACCCATGAGGTTCATATCTTCGTATGACAACCTGTCCAGTAAAGGTTCCCAGCGCATTGTAACTTCATTTCTGCGGTATGCGCCGCCCATATCCGTACGTGCATAAACTATTCCCTTTTCATTCGGGTGAAAGACGATGCCATCGACAAATCCCCCTCCAACAATTTGTACGTTTTTCCAGTTATAGGGCACTGATTCATGCTTCTGTAAGTCCTGTGCCCTGAGCGGGGAACAAATAAGGGTAAAAATGAAAAGAGTTTTGAGGAATAACTGATTTGAAAGTACCATGATTTATATTTAGAGATGAAATCGGGTTGAAAAGTATAAGATTAAAGTAGCTGATACCAAATGTAAGAATAATGTTGACTGATTTATTCCAAATTTTCAGCCAACTTCGTTATAAAGCGAAATAAAAAATGCAGACAGGAATGCTTATTTTAATAAATTGCATGGCAGAAAGTATTAAAGGCTTGAGAAATAGTTTACATGCATAATCTAAGGCATTCTTATCCCAAAAACAGAATCAAAATGAAAAGAAGACAGTTTATTTCCGGCTCAGCAGCCAGTATCCTGACAGCCGCTTACCTACCCGGGTGCATTGGCCAGAAAGAAAATGAAAAGGGATATTACTACCAGGGACGAACGCCTGGATACTTAGAACAATGTATTATTGATCCGGGATTGAAGATCACCATGATTGAAACTTTCAGTACACCGGAGGTTGCCCTGGTAAAAGTTACCACAGACAGCGGCGCGGAAGGATGGGGACAGATATCCACCTATAATTCGGATATAGCCGTTACTGTTCTGCACAGGAATCTTGCCGGTATGGTGCTGGGAAGGGATCCGGCTGATATTGATGCAATAGTGGATGACTGCGTGGAGAGTAACCACAAATATCCATGGTCTTATGTTTGCAGGGCACTGGGAGGCATAGATACTGCCATATGGGACTTGTACGGAAAGATAAAGGGAAAGCCTGTTTGCGAACTTATAGGTGGCAGGGCAGATCCTGTACGGATCTATGCTTCCAGCATGAGCCGGACTATCAAGGCGGAGGATGAAGTCACACGGTTCCGTAAGTTGGAGGATGAGAAAGGTGTTACTGCATTCAAATTCAGGATAGGAGAAACAAACGGCCGCAATGGGGATGCATGGCCCGGGAGGACGGAAGATATTATTAAAACCGTAGGCTCTGCCATGTCAGGCAGCAGCCTGCTCGTGGACGGGAACAGTTGTTATACCCCGGACAAAGCCATAGCAGTGGGGAAACTGCTCCAGGATAACGGAATAATACAGTTCGAGGAGCCCTGTCCGTACTGGGAGCTGGAATGGACTGCAGAGGTAACTGCAGCCCTTTCCCTGGATGTTTCAGGAGGGGAACAAGACAACGACCTCGCTCAGTGGCGAAGGATGATCGCCATGAAAGCCGTGGATATTACCCAGCCTGATATACTTTATATAGGAGGAATAGCCAGGACTATGCGAGTGGCAAAAATGGCAGAGCAGGCAGGTTTACCATGCATACCCCATTCGGCAAATAATTGCATGGTAACCTTATTTACCCTGCACATGATGAGGGCTATCCCCAATGCCGGAAAATATCTTGAATACTCCATCGAATCTGACAGCGGTATTGAACAAACCGCAAGAAAACTGTTTTCCCCGGCCCTTGAAATCGATGACGGCCATCTGAACCTCCCGCCGGAACCCGGATGGGGTGTACAGGTAAATCCCGAATGGATGGAATCCGCCGAATATCAGAAAAGTGAATGGAAAGGCTGAGAAAATCCGACGAGTAAATACCAGTCAGGATGTATCTATGCAGCTAAAACTTCCGGTCATAATAGGCGGAATTCCACATCATTTCCTTCCGGAAACCGGATACTGAAGTGGACTCATCTATCACCAGCATTTCTATTCCGGCCATGCCCGCAAAGTTCTCCATGTGTTCCACACTCAGTGCCTGGCTGAAAGCTGTGTGGTGGGCACCTCCTGCCAGTATCCAGGCACCTGCAGCCACCTCCAGGTTAGGTTGGGGGACCCACAATACACTGGCTACTGGTAGTTTCGGCATATCGGGGACATCGACCACCTCGACAGTATTTACCAGCATCCGGAACCTGTTTCCCATGTCCAGGATGGTGGCATTTAGGGCCGGACCTGTCCCGGCTTTAAAGATCAGCCGGGCCGGGTCATCCTTACCTCCGATGGATAAGGGATGTATTTCAAGCCGTGGTTCTCCGGCTGCAATCGAAGGACAGACCTCCAGCATATGAGCGCCCAGTACCTTATTATTACCTGGTTCCAGATGGTAAGTGTAATCCTCCATAAAAGAGGTTCCGCCTTCTAATCCCGCACTCATTACCTTCAGGCTCCGCACCAGGGCAGCCGTCTTCCAGTCACCTTCGGCCCCGAAACCGTAGCCCTGGTTCATCAGGTTCTGTACCGCCAGTCCGGGTAGCTGGAACAAGCCATGCAGATCTTCAAAAGTCGTCGTAAAGGCCTTGAACCCACCCTCTTCCAGGAATTGTTTCATTCCCAGTTCTATTTTTACCGCTTCATTCAGAGCATCTTTTCTTTCGTTCAGAACAACCGGATCAATCCTGTACCTGTCCTGGTACTCTTTTATGCTTTTCTCCACCCTGGCAGGATCAACGGTATTTACTACTTGGACCAGGTCCCCCACCCCGAATCCGTTTACGGAATACCCGAATGTTATCTGGGCCTCGACTTTGTCTCCTTCGGTAACTGCCACCTCTCTCATATTATCACCGAAGCGGGCTATCTTCATGTGGCTGGAATCATTCCATGCCATGGCAGCCCTCATCCATATCTCAAGTTTTCCTTTAACATCATCCTGTTTCCAGTGACCCACTATCACCTTTCTCTCTATGCCCATCCTGGTTCCAATAAATCCGAATTCCCGGCCCCCGTGGGCGGACTGGTTCAGATTCATGAAATCCATATCAATCTCCCCCCAGGGAATATCCCTGTTGAACTGGGTATGCAGGTGAACAAAGGGTTTGTTCAGAGCTTTTAAGCCCGCGATCCACATCTTGGCCGGTGAGAAAGTATGCATCCAGGCAACCAGGCCTATACAGGAAGGGTCCACACTGGCCTCCAGGCATAGTTGAAGGATGGCATCGGGAGTGGTCAGTATTTCTTTATAAATGATCTGAACCGGCACATCCAGAGCATCGTTCAGATATTTAGCTATCTCCTGTGAATCCTTAGCAACCTGTCTGAGGGTTTCCTCTCCGTACAGGTGCTGAGTACCGGTAATAAACCAGGCTTCCATTGGTTTTATTTCTTTCATGACAGAAAGATAATAAATGTATTTCGTACATTAAAATTCAAGTCAAGGTAAATCCGCCAATCATAACATTTTTGTTTTACGGAAATTCAATCCTATCTTTAATTCCGGGAACCATACTGTACAAATTATGCTACTTTCTGATATCCGTCTGGCCATCCGGAAAATGGTAAGGCAGAAGATATCTTCACTGATCAATATATTAGGATTGGTGGCCGGTCTGACTGCTGCTTTGTTCGTCCTGCTGTTTATACTTAATGAACTCTCGTATGATAAGCACCATGAAAAAGGAGCACGAATTTACAGGATTATAGAAAACAACCATATACATAACTGGTTAATGGCTACCACACCCTTTCCCCTGGCTGAGGCCGTCAGGTTGGAGTCCCCGGCAGTTGAACAGGTAGCCAGGGTATATCATTTATATTCGGGAAGTATCCAGAAAGATCAGCAATGGATTGCGGAAAAAAACCTGTTCAGTGCTGACCCGGCCATTTTTGATATGTTCACCCTGCCTATCGCAGCAGGCAATGTAGATGCCTTACAGGAACCGAATACCGCTGTTCTATCAGAAGAATATGCCCAGAAGTATTTTGGAGACGATAATCCGCTGGATCGAATCCTTAAGATCAGCATTGGCGATACACTTGCTATGGTCAGGATTATTGGAATCATGAATGATCTTCCCAGAAATTCAACATTCCGGCCCGGAATTGTTGTTTCACCGGAGCTGGGATTGCTTGGTATGAGCAGGTCGTTGATAACAACCGGAGGATCACCCCCCGGTCCCCGGGATCTTGCCACAAGTTGGGAAATGTCTTTCTTTACAACCTACCTGATGCTGCAACCAGGGGCCGATACCGTGCAGGTCAGCAGCGTTTTTCAATCGCTGGAACAAAAGCACTACGGCGAAGAGCCCATATACTCCTTTTACCTTCAACCCCTGAAAGATATCTACTTGGAATCGGGCCACCTTATCAATTCAGATAATCAGGCGGGTGACTGGCAAACAATTTATATCTTCAGCGGTATCGGCCTCCTGATCATTATTATTTCAGCCTTGAATTATATCCTGTTTTACAGCGGACAGACCATTCTCCGGTCGAAAGAATATGGTATCCGGAAAGTGGTTGGTGCTTCGCGAGCAAACCTCATGAGGCAGGTAATAATAGAAACTTCCATTATTGTTTTCCTTGTACTGCCAGTCTGTCTTATCCTTATTGAGATATTCCGTCCCGAAGTCAGCCAGTTCCTCGGCAAAAACCTGGCTATTGAGCCCCCGCTCACCTGGCAATATCCTGCCGGATTTGTTTTCATCACCTTACTGCTTGGCCTGATCCCCGGAGTATCAATGATATCATACATTTCCCGTATTCAGCCTGCAGTTGCCATGGAAAGCCCAAAGCTTATCCAGCGCGGGCATACTTCTTTGCGCAATATTCTGGTAATGTGTCAATTCATCATTTTTAACATACTCCTGATCTGTAGCCTTGGTATTTATAAACAAATTCAATATACCTTCAGTAAGGACCTTGGTTTTCAATGGAAGAACCTTATGATAGTTAAAACTGACCAGGGTTCATTAACTGATCATTTCAATGTTATAAAAAATGAGCTTTCGGCCGTACCGGGTATTCGTTCCATCAGCGGGGGCATGTTTATTCCACCTACTAACAGTATAATGAGTATTCACACCAATAAGCTGGATGGTTCGGATGAGAGTGTCAATATTGAAGCACTTTTTGTTGATCCGGATTTCCTCGAAACCCTTGGTATAAAACTCACAACCGGACAGTCCTTATCAGATTTTGATAATTATGAGGAATGGAAAATAGTACTAAACCAAAAAGCTCTTGATCTTCTGGGTGCTGCAAATCCAATCGGTGAAAAAATGATAGGAGGTCAGGTGGTTGGAATTTTCAAGGATTTCAATTCCCATTCCCTGCACAGGGAAATTCCTCCAATGATGATTGTTGTAAGTATGGATAACCTCCGGCAGATGGTTATCCGGTATGATTCAGAAAATGAATCAGCTTTAAAAACCGAAATTATCAGGATCATTACTAACACGATACCGGGATGCAATCCGGAAATTACATTTACCCAAGACGTTCTGAAAGAACTGTACCGCAAAGAAAGAAAAACTGCCGTGATAGTCGGGATTTTCACTGCAATTGCATTATTCATCGGAGCAATGGGATTATTTGGCATGTCTATGCATACTCTTCAGAGCAGAAGAAGGGAATTTGCGATCCGCAGGGTAAACGGGGCTCAGATGCATCATATTCTAAGGGTATTATCAGGGTATTATCTAATGATGATCATCTCAACCCTGGTCGTATCATCACCGCTGGCCATACTATTGTTGAAGAAATGGTTCCAAAATTTCGTGTATAAGACCTCATTATCATGGTGGATATTTGCCCTGACAGGCAGTATAGCTGTTATAATTGTCTTTGGTACAGTTGGTTATCATATTATCAGGGCAGCCACGAGGAACCCGTCTGAAAGTTTGCGCTACGAATAAATCAGTGGACTGCAGCTTCCTTTGATATAACTTACCTATCCCCACCAGGGCCTGCTGCGATCCAGGCCTTCATCAAGCAGATCAGAAAGTATGTTGGCGTCTTCCACTATCTGCCAGTCAAACATTCCCACACAGGCAAAATCCGCCCCGCTGCCGAATGCATACCTGAATCCTTCCTCCGGACCAATGGCTCCTGCTCCAAGTACTTTATAAGCTATCCATGGTTTTTTCACTTCTTTCATGAATTCAACCGTTTGCTCCGGGGTCACAGACCAGATATTATCGTGAAGATCAGCCCCGTACTCGGGTTCCACAATTGTTCTTGGGTCCGGTTGCCAGTCAGGATCAGAAATAAGTTTCGGGCCTGCTGTCCAGTAATTGCCCGAGTTAAGTGTCTTCATATAGAAATCAGGTTCCAATCCCTGTTTTTCGCATTCAATGACAACAGATATATCATGGGCAGCCATGCCACAGATGATCTGATCATGCTTCTTCATGTATTCAATCACTTTCAGCATATGATCCATCCTGTTTCTCCTTACCAGGTCATCACAGATCCCTCCGTGCAGGTACACACCAATGGCCCCGTTGGCAATGGCCGCATCAATGTCCGACCTGATATCATCATCTGATGCCTTACACTGAGCTATCCATTGCATTTTACCATCCCTCTTCCTGTATCGCTCCAGCAGTCGTAATGTGTTCTTATCCACCCTTACAATCATGGTGTTGATCCCAACCGCCTCGCAGAGCCTGAAGGTTTCAAGCACTTTTTCATCACTGAAATAGCTTTGTACCAGGTGGGATACGTAAATGAGATCGCGTGAATGAGCATATCCACTGATAAGGTTTCCCCCACAGATAAGGCGGCTGATCTCATAATCCCTGATCTTTCCTGTGGGCACTTTCTTTTTCAGCTGATCAAGCGTGGCAAACTGTGCCCTCGCTGTGGCTCCCGAGATGGCATCCACCCTGCTGGGCTGGCTGATCAGTACCCTTTCTTCAAAGCTTTCCCACTGCTTTTTCCTCAGGGCCGCCCAGAGGAAGCCACCGATGAATGGCAGTGAGACCAAGTCCTTGAGCATTTCACGACGTTCTAAACTTGGCTCCTTAAGGCCTTCTTCAGGGATTACTTTACGCCTGTTTTTGAGTATCCTTGATACCAGGCGGTCGATACCCAGGAAAAAATTCTTGGGAAGGAAAATAAACAGGAGCAGGACAGCCATCTCTATGAGTTGTTTATTGACAATCAGGTAATGTCCCTCACCCGTTGTCTCGCTCAGGTATCCGATAAATGGAGGATTGGCAATATAGAACAGTAAAATAAGAAAGGCACCCACCCCGCTTGAAAGCCTGGTAAAAAATCCCAGTAATAAACTGATCCCCACCCCGATCAGGCCGATGATGGTCAGCAGGTCAGCAAGCTGGAGCATTCCAGGATTGGAGGCAATGGCGTGAAATAATCCGGAAAACAACCACTGTGACTCCAGCAGGTATCCTGCCGATGACCAGGGTGAGAATATCTTTGCCATTCCTTCATAAAGAAAATGCCACCCGATCAATATGCGGATGGCAGTGAATATGAACTGGACAGTTTTGCGGGATCTGCCGCTTGGTTCTGAAGCCATATTTTTAAGGTATTTAGAAAGCAATTAAAATCAGGTTATCCAAATTATTAAAAATACTTGCTTCAGTCAAAAACCTGGGGCTGTATCCGGTAATTTAGAATTGTTTTAGGGAAGCATGTTCCTGGCCTTTATTGCCCCCAGCACCAGTGTTGCCAGTAACAGGATTCCAGCCGTAATATATAACCAGAGGTATTTCCTGCGCTGGTGCTCTATTCTCCGGGCGCCTTCGGTCACCTGGTTCTGGAGGTCCGAGAGGTAGATCTTCAGCTGCCCGAATGACAGGGTAACGGAGAATCTCAGGACCAGGTAGATAAACAGGTAAAACCCTAACATTCCTGCTGCAAAAACCCTGGGCCTTCCAATTGGGTATACCCCGCCCATATTATCAATCAGAAAGCCGAGTGCCAGGGCCAGTATTATCATCGAAAGCGGGACCAGCAGGAGCCAGGCCTCGAAGGAGTGGTTCAGTAACCTGATCTTTTTATCCAGGGCCTCGGTAAGGGAGCCTGAGGTAAGGTCCGTTATCTTGTACCTGTGCGTAATGTGAAGGCAGTAAAACAGGATGAATACTGAAACAAGGAGCATACTGGAAAGGATCATGATCATTGTTGTGTTTGAACGATAACCCGGAAAGTTCATTGACAGCAGGATGATGTTGGCAAGTTGCACCAAGTTGTACATCCACAGGCTATACTGCAGGCTTAAGGTAGCTTTCCTTATACCAGGCTGCAGGTATGTACG
>CAZILN010000139.1:0-4925 GCA_964540005.1 uncultured Bacteroidaceae bacterium
GAATCCGTAGAAGCATCCCATGAGAGTTGAACCGAGTCTCCCTGGTAGGTGGCTGCCAGATTTGTTGGTGCACTCGGTGCAGTATTGACGCTGGATCCAAAGTTCTTGTATATTTTTGAAATATATCCACCTGTAGACCCATGCAAAGCCAGGTCAAGATCTCCATCATTATCAAAATCAGCCCATGCAGATGATCCCTCACTTACATCTTCGAATCCAACGGTTTGCTCAGTGAAACTGTCCCCTCCGTTGTTTTTATATAGTTTAGTATTTCTGCCTCCATCATCATATCCTGTTGCGAGAAGATCCAGGTCTCCGTCACCATCATAGTCTCCCCAGTCAACCGAACCATAGTGCATCCCTAAAAATCCTCCTACTTCGGTGAACGTTCCGTCCCCATCATTTTTATAGATATGGAAACGTTTGGTGCCGCCGGCTTCAGATCCGGTCTGAACAAAATCCAGGTATCCGTCATTATTATAGTCTCCCCAATCAACAGCGCTGTATGCCACATCACGGAACGTTAACCCGGATTCAGTGAAACCGTCATTGCCATCATTATAGTAAAGGCGTGTCCTGTGCTGCCACGCTCCGTCATTGTATCTTCCAGAAACCAGTAAATCCAGCTTGCCGTCATTATTATAATCTCCCCAAGCCACATCACCCTGATAGATTCCCATCAGGGAAATCCCAGACTGAAGAGTAAAAGCAGAATCACCATCGTTCCTGTAAATATTCGTTTGATATCCGCCACCTGTTCCGGCCAAAACGAAGTCAAGATCTCCATCATTGTCATAGTCACCCCAGTCGACATCACTGAATTCGGCCTGCCTTATGGAAAACCCGGCTTGTTCGGTAAAAGAGCTGCCTGCATTATTCTTATAAATGGCCGTATAAGCACTGGTACCATCATGACCTGTCATGAGAATATCAAGATATCCGTCATTATCATAATCTCCCCATATTGCCTCCCCGTTCCATATCCCATGAGGAAAAAATACCGTTGGTGTAAAGGTGCTGTCTCCGTCATTCCTATAAATAGTTGTTTGTCCGACTGGACCGCTGTATCCGCAGATAAGCAGATCCAGGTCACCGTCATTATCATAATCCCCCCATTCGGATGAACCGGCTGCCAGGCCGAGCTGAGAATATGTGGTGAGATAGCCAAACGGTTGAGCAGCTATATCAGATGTAAGCCATAACAAGAAAAGTAGTAGGAAAATAAATGATTTCCAGGTTTTACTGAAGATAGCTTGCCGGTGGCTTGTGGCGTTGTCAGGGTGTATGCTAACTATAATCATAGTGCTGTGCTTTAGTGGTTATGACTGTCCTGATTCTAAATAAGATCTGAATAGCTAAGGATTGTTCGGGTTTATTTATTAAAGACACGAATAACGAATATTTGGTTGCAATTCAGGTGCATAAATCAGTACGACTAAAAATAATATTTTTTATGGAGAGGGAAAGGGAGATTAGTTCTAAATAAGGGAAGCAAATTTAATGCATACGTAGATGATCGTAAACCTCGCCCATTATCAATCAAAGTCAAATTCAAGGTTTAAAATGTCAGAATCCAGTAATAGATTTCAAGGGCTCAATTCAGAGTAAAGAAGTGCCAGGCATGATCAGCCCGGCAGCTGTCACTCTTTGATTACTTTTCTTGTCAATACCTTATTCCAGCTAACTAACTGCAAGTAATACACCCCATTAGAGTAAGCGCCCATATCAATCTCGGTTCGCAGTTGGCCGGAAATGATCTCAGGCTCTATGTTCATCATCAGCTTACCTAGAGTATTATACAGGTTTAGCCTGTAATAATCCTCCATCAATCCGGA
Organism: uncultured Bacteroidaceae bacterium; assembly: GCA_964540005.1. Taxonomy (GTDB): domain Bacteria; phylum Bacteroidota; class Bacteroidia; order Bacteroidales; family SM23-62; genus CAZILN01. Next base: position 1,836 of record CAZILN010000139.1, read on the forward strand.
ACACTCAACAATAAAACTCTGACTTGTTGGATTAGGGTAGATTTTCAGATCTGGAACAAACGATGGATTAACTGAAGTCGAGGTATCACACCCAAAAACTGAATACGTAGCCTGGAACCCCCGCCCTGTTATTGTATCATCTGTTATAAGTTCTACAAATCCTTCGAAGCCAAGAACAATGCATTCAGATGGAGGCTTATCATTATCGAAGGTTTTTTTCAAGGCACCTGTATTATCCGATCCGTCATATACCTTTAATACATCACCCGGTCTGATGTCAAAGCTTTCAGGTTGTATATAAAGGTAAATATGATCAAACTCGCCGCTCGGGTAGATTAGCCATGAACAACTTGCATTATTGTTATAGTTATTCCTGGAACAGCCGTGGTTAAAATATCCTGCAGAATCTGCTAGAAGCATATTTCCACATTCCTGGCAATTTACCAGCAGGCTGTCAGTATATGAAGCAGTACAGCCGAATTCATCTATCCCGCTCACTGTAATAATTGTTGTATGCATTGGACCAGCAGTCACACTGGTTCCGGTTGACGCGCTCAGGGAATCTTCAGGCGACCATACATAAGTCAGAGCACCGGTAGCAGTTAATATGGTGCTTTCTTCACGATGGATCGGATTTTCCTCCATCGCAAATGACACATCAGGTTCCGGATGAACAGTAACCCTGACACTGTCCTGGATGGAACAATTTCCGGAATTGTCACTGACTGTCACATAATATGTATCCGTTCCAGAAGGCAGGATCTCAGGCATGGCCATATCCGATTCAAATCCTGGCGGATCCGATGTCCAGCTATAGCTGATACCAGGCAGTGAATCAAGTCCCAGAATTATTCTGTCGATTTCCGACTCACAGAAACTGGTATCAGGAATGACTGATACCTCCGGATTGTTAAAGATCATTATCAGGACAGAGTCCGACAGGTTACATCCCGTAGAGTCCACTGTTTGTGTCAGGAAATACGTGGTTGTTTCACCAGGTGAGACTTCCGGATTGGGATCCGAGGAGGTGAAGTCACCCGGACTGGATGTCCACGAGTAACTGTTCCCGGTCACAGCAGCCGACCCTATCTGGTATGAACCCAGCTCATCCGTACAGACGATAAGGTCATCCATCACAGATATTTCAGGCACAGGGTTCACGGTTATGGTTACACTGTCCGTTGCACTGCATCCTGCAGAGGTAATCGTTTCTGTAAGGATATATGTTGTGGTAATGGCAGGACATACTCTTGGATTACTCAGGTCAGAGGTAAAACCGGAAGGATTTGAGGTCCAGCTGTAATCATTCCCGGTATCCCCGGAACCTATATTCACCGAATCCCCTGCGCATATTGCCTGGTCGGCGGCCACTGTTGCACCGGGACGGGCATGCACTGTCACTGCCACGGTATCATATGCCAGGCAACCGGCAGCATCGGTTACTGTTACAGAGTACTCACCGGTAGTTGCAACTGTAAGATGCTCGGAGACAGAATCAGCTACCGACCAGGAGTATGTGGCATAGCCTGTCCCGGCATGGAGCGTGGCAACATTACCCTGGCACATTTCCAGGTCGCTGCCCAGGTCAACTGTCAGTTCGTCTGGTTCTGTAAGGAATACACTGTCTACAACCGAGTTTATATCCGCATCAGTCACAGTCACATGATACCAGGTATTCGCTTTGAGACCGGTTACATGTGCGGTGGTTGTACCGGACGGATCCCAGAGATAGGTGTAAGGCGGGGTGCCACCCGATACAGACACCGTTGCAGAACCATCTGAATATCCATAGCAGGTAACATCTGATCTGTCACTGATGAATGCCGTAAACTCACCGGCAACAGGAAGGAAAACACTATCCACAGCCATGCATAGATAAGCATCAGTAACTGTAGCATGATACCATTTCTTAGCTGACAGATCAGTAACCGAAGCAGTGGTTGTTGCAAGGTCGTCATCCCACTGGTAGGAATAAGGGGTTGTCCCGCCGGAAGCCGTGACGGTGGCTGTCCCGTCAGATAAACCGCTGCCTGAAATATGAGTGGTATCCGTTATTTCAGCAATAAGCAGCTCAGGTTCTGACAAAAGTATGCTGTCCTGTGCCGTGCATGAATGGGCATCCGTAACCGTCACAGAATAGAACCTCCCGGGGGACAGGTTCCAGGCCACTGAATCCGTGGTGCCGGCGTCATCATCCCACAGATAGGTATATGGTGCCGTGCCTCCCGATGGGGTGACCGTTGCTGATCCGTCGCGGTCCCCGTAACAGCTGATCTTTACACTGTCACTGAAAATGGTTGCCATCTGACCGGGTTGAGTCAACATTATACTGTCTGTTGCAGAGCAAAGATGGGCATCAGTGACCGTAACACGATAGTATATATCTGCAGGCAGGTCTTGAACATTCAGGCCTTCAGTATTTCCATCATCATCCCACAGGCAGGTGTACGGTTCTGTACCACCTGTAACGGAAATACTGGCCCATCCATCTGTATATCCGTAACATGAAATATTCCCGCTGTCAGAAACGGATATTTGAATCTGTCCCGGTTCAGGAAGCATTATACTGTCGGTCACCGTGCACATATTGGCATCGGTAACCGTAACATGATAGTACTGGCCGGCTGCCAGTCCTGTTGCGGTCGAATCAGAAGTGCTTAAATCATCATCCCACAAATATACATACGGAGCAGTCCCGCCGGCCGGTGTTATGGTGGCAGATCCGTCTGCATATCCAAAGCAGCTGATATCCGTACTGTTTGTAATACTCGCCGTCACTAAGGGTGGTTCTGAAAGCATGACGCTGTCCGTGAAGGAGCACATGTTTGCATCGGTAACCGTTACGTGATAGTATACATCAGCTGAAAGACCGGTTACAGAGGAATCAGTTGTCATCGATGCATCATCCCATAAATAGGTGTATGGTGCCGTCCCGCCCGAAGGAGTAATGGTGGCCGACCCGTCTGCCAGCCCGTTACAGGAAATGTTCAAGCTGTCAGTAATTTCAGCAACTGGATTGTCATATATTGTTAACCGGACTTCAGTGGCCGGACCTTCAAGACCACCAACAGTCTGTGTAACGAAATAAAT
>CAZILN010000140.1:0-20337 GCA_964540005.1 uncultured Bacteroidaceae bacterium
AAAAATGCCTGAAAGAAGGGGATGCCCTTTATTTTTCTCACGGTTTCTCTATTACCTATAAGGAGCAGACAGGGGTGATACCACCCTCTGATGTTGATGTGATCCTGGTCGCCCCCAAGGGTTCCGGTACCAGTGTGAGGCGGAATTTTCTTGCCGGGACAGGTATTAACTCCAGCTATGCGGTATTCCAGGATTATACCGGGAAAGCAGAAGAGCGGACCCTGGCACTCGGGATAGGGATAGGATCAGGGTACTTATTTCCAACCACCTTTGAAAACGAGGTATACAGTGATCTCACCGGTGAGAGAGGCGTTTTAATGGGCGCCCTGGCCGGGATTATGGATGCCCAGTACCAGGTATTAAGGGATAACGGTCACAGTCCCAGCGAGGCCTTCAACGAAACTGTCGAGGAACTGACACAGAGCCTGATCCGCCTGGTTGATGAGAACGGGATGGACTGGATGTATGCCAATTGCAGTGCTACGGCACAGAGGGGGGCCCTGGACTGGCGGCCCAGGTTCAAGGAGGCTGTGGATCCGGTATTCAGGGAACTTTATGAGAGGGTAAAAAGCGGTGCGGAGACAAAGACTGTCCTTGAGAGAACCGGGCATCCTGACTATAAAAAGGAACTGCAGGTTGAGCTTGATGAGATGGGTCAGTCCGAGATGTGGCAGGCAGGGGAAACCGTCCGCAAACTGCGCCCCTGAGCTTCAGGCAGGCTGGGTATATCTTTAACAGGACAGGCGGATAACAGGGGACCCTGGTTAACAGCTAAAATTAATGGAAGAAAAACCAAAGATATTTCCTGTTATAGCATTTCCCTCCCTGTTCCTGATACTGATCTGGCTGGTCAAGATCATAGAACACTCCTTCAATCTGGACTTTACCCGGTACGGGATCTATCCGCTCAAGGTGGAAGGGATGATAGGTATTTTTACCGGACCGCTGATCCATTCGGATTTCAAACATCTTTTTGATAATTCAATTCCCCTGTTCTTTCTGAGCCTGGCCATCTTTTATTTCTACCCGCGGGTGTCATACCGTGTCTTTTTTCTTGCTTACCTTATAACCGGGATCTGGGTCTGGTTTGGCGGCCGGACAGCCTACCATATAGGGTCCAGCGGACTGGTTTATGGATTTGCATCCTTCCTGTTTTTCAGCGGGGTCATCCGCAATAACATCAACCTCCTTGCCATTTCACTTCTTGTGGTGTTCCTCTATGGGGGGCTTATATGGGGGATATTCCCGTATGATTTCCGGATCTCGTGGGAGTCGCATATGGGGGGAGGTGTGACAGGACTGGTCCTTTCTTTCTATTACAGGAAGTACGGTCCCCCTTCAACCAGAAAGGTGTGGGAAGACGAAGAGGAGGAAGAGGATGACGAAGGTCTAAGTAACAAAGAGTAATTATAAATACATAATTCTCATGATAATAAATATTCATCCTGATAATCCGAACCCCAGACAAATACAGACGGTATGCGAGTGCCTTCAAAAGGGCGGGGTAATCGTGTATCCTACCGATACCATTTATGCTTTCGGTTGCGATATATATCAGAATAAAGCCGTGGAAAGGATCATCCGCCTCAAAGGCATCAAACATCAGAAGGCGGATTTTTCATTTATTTTTTCAGATCTGAGTCAACTTTCCGATTATGCACGCCTGGTTGATACGCGTGTTTTCAAGCTGATGAAGTCTTATCTTCCCGGACCCTATACCTTTATTCTCCATGCCAGGAATAATATCCCCAGGATTTTCCAGCGCAGGAAAAAAACCATAGGCATCCGGATACCTGATAATAATATTGCTGTTGAGATAGTCAGGAGCCTGGGACACCCCATCATGACCACGTCTATTCATGACGATGATGAGCTGATAGAATATACCACGGATCCTGAACTGATACATGAGAAATACAAGGATCATGTGGATTTGGTAATAAACGGAGGGTATGGAAAGAACGAACCTTCTACGGTCATAGACTGCACCAGCGACGAACCTGAATTGTTAAGGCTGGGAATCGGGGATATCCGTTAGTCTTTCCAGAAACCGGGGGTCAGGATCAGAAGGACGGTGAATAATTCAAGCCTCCCGACCAGCATCTGGAAGGATAAAAACCATTTCCCGAATACAGGCAGATGGCTGTAATTCTCGGCCGGACCGAATGCGCCTATGCCCGGACCAATATTCCCCAGTGTGGCGGCAGAGGCCCCGAAAGCTGATGATATGTCATATCCCATGGCGGCAACCACGGTCACTCCGAAAAGGAGTATTATGAAGTATAATGCAACAAAGGCGAAAACATTGGCCAGTATTTCAGGATAGACGGCTGTCTTGTTGAACCGTACCGGGATGACAGCATTCGGGTGTATCAGCCTTTTGAGTTCAACCCCTGCATTTTTCAGCAACAATACTATCCGCATGATCTTAATACCGCCTCCTGTTGATCCTGCGGATCCTCCGAAAAACATCAGGAAAAGTATTATAACACCCAGGAAGGATGGCCACAGGAGATAATCTACTGTAGCAAAGCCGGTTGTGGTAAGTATAGAGACAACCTGGAAAGCGGCATGCCTGAAAGAAGCTTCCATGGGAAGCAGGTCTGATCTGAACAGCACCAGCGATATTACCAGCGTAAACCCAACCAGGAATCCCAGGTAGTACCTGAATTCCTCATTGTTCAGGATTTTATTGAACCTGAAATGCATGGCAAAATACGACAGGGTGAAATTGGTGCCGGCCAGGAACATGAAGAGGGTGATGACATAGTGAATAAAAGGAGAGTCCCAATAGCCAATACTGGCCTGCTTGGTGGAATACCCCCCGGTGGCCATGGTGGTAAAAGAATGATTTATGGCATCAAACAGGCTCATACCCCCGATCTTGAGTAAAATGGTCTCCGTGAATGTAAATATTATGTAAATACCCCATAGGCGCTTTGCTGTTTCCTTGATCCGGGGGTGCAGCTTATCGGGTGTGGGACCGGGCACCTCGGCTACAAAGAGCTGCATGCCTCCGATACCCAGCACCGGTAAAATAGCCAGCGACATAACTATGATCCCCATACCTCCCAGCCACTGGGTGAGACTCCTCCAGAACAGCAGTCCGTGTGGCATGGCCTCAATATCATTCAGAATGGAGGCCCCTGTTGTGGTAAATCCGGAAACAGTCTCAAAAAAAGCATCAGTATAAGAGGGTATGGCTCCGGATATTATGAAGGGTATTGATCCGAAAAAGGAAAAGAGTATCCAGCCCATTGTTACGATCAGAAATCCATCCCTGGTACTCAGGTTTTTCACTGCTTTTCTTGTCAGTAACCATGAAATGCCCCCGCACAGCATGGAGATGCCCCCACTGATGGCCAGGGCAGAAATATCTTTATCATGGTAGATGATAGAAACCGGTATGCATATGATCATGCAGATACCCTCGATGAATATCAGCACACCGAGTACCTGCAAAATTATCCTGTAATTAAACATAAAAGGGATCAGTTAAAGTATTTTGCCATTTTCGGAATGGCAGATGGAAGAGCGAATACAACCACCCTGTCATTGGGTTTGATTTCAGTGTTTCCCGTTGCGATAAAGCTTGATTTCCCTCTTATAACACCGCCGATTATGGCATCTTTCGGGAAATCCAGTTCGCGCAGAATCCCGTCGGTGATCGGGGAGCCCGGTTTAACAACAAATTCCATCACTTCTGCTTCAGTACCTGTCAGGCACTTGATTGAAGCTACTTCACCGGTCATGGTAAAGCGGAAGATCCTGCTGGCCGTGATCAGCTTCTTGTTGATGATGGTATCAATACCCATATTCTCGGCCAGTTTAATGTAATCTATGTTTTCTACCTCCGCTATGGTCTTTTTTACCCCAACCTGTTTGGCAAGGACACAGGACAAAACATTGGTTTCTGAATTACCTGTCACAGCAATAAAAGCATCCATTTTCTGCAAACCTTCCTGCATCAACAGGTCAAAATTATTGCCATCGCCATTTATAACCAGGGTGTTACTAAGTAAATTCGACAGGGTATAGGCTTTCTCACGATTGATCTCTATGAGCTTGACATTGTGCTGTCTGCCCAGCTGTTCTGCAACTCCTTTACCTATCCTGCTTCCACCCAGGATCATGATATTGTTTATGTCATAATTCTCCGTTCCTGTGTATTTAAGCAATTCGGTGATCCCGGTCTGGTGAGAAATTACATATACATGATCGTTGGCTTCAAATTTGTCCTCACCACGGGGAATGATGGTCTTTGTGCCCCTTGTAATGGCTACAGCCCTGTATTCAAGGGGCTTGTCGGGATTGGTGACTTCGGCAAGGGATTTACTGATTATGGGAGCTTCTTCATTAAGCTTCAGAACATACATGCTCAGCTTTCCGCCCGAAAAGTCAACCACATCGGCGGACCCGGACTGATGGAGGAGTCCGACTACCTCGTTGGCTGCGATCATTTCAGGATAGATCATATAATCAATACCCAGGCTTAAAAATATTTCTTTGTTCGAGGGGTGGAGATATTCCTTGTTATCTATCCGGGCAATGGTCTTTTTCGCACCGAGTTTTTTACTCAGTATGGTCGCAGTAATATTAATTTCTTCGGATTGTGTAACGGCCAGAAACAGGTCGACACGCTTGATGCTGGCATCCTTTAACAGGCTTATGGATGTGGCCGAGCCATGAATGGTCATCAAATCGTAGAGAGATCCGATATCTCTCAGTTTATCTTCATCGCAGTCGATCAGCACAATGTCATGGCTCTCACTGCTCAACATCTTCGCAAGATGGGAACCAACCTCTCCAGCACCGGCAATAACAATCCTCATTACGGGCTATGCTTATTTTTAAAAGTCACGCAAAATAACATATAATATTAGTAATTATCCAATGCTTTAACAATTTTTTCTGCCCCTTTTGCAGAAAGCCGGAAACAGCCCTGCCTGGCAGTAATATGTACAGGTATACCTTGTTCACGGCAGTCTTCAGACAATTTCCGGGTATAGGAAATGCTATTGCTTCCGTCAAGGATTACAGTAGTTTTGCCGGAGATTAATTTGTGAAGCTTTATATCCTGAATGCAGTTGTTGGTAACTACCAGGTAATCCAGTTCAGGCAGGCGAATTCCTGCCGGCTCATCCCTTATTTCAAAGGATTCGATAATACCGATCCGGTAATTTTCGAGCTGGATGAACCAGATGCTGTAGTCCTGTAACCCGCAGTGCCTTAAATAAATTCGCTCCGGATTTATCTGAAATGAATCCTCATCCTGCACCCACACAGCTTCTGCCACATGCTCCTTTTTCCAGAATTGAACCATTGATGGCCAGTCATAACTCATCTGAAGATCCGGCGCGGCAATCAGAAGGTTGTCAGTTCCGCCGAGTATGTTTACGGCAGTGCTGCCCGGGATGTGATATACCAGCAGTTTACTCTCCCTGCCGGCTGAATCCTGTTCTGCTAACCTGAGAACAAGAATGGCCAGCAAGGAAAGCAGGACCCATTTCAGCATGCCTGGTTGCCTGAATGTGATAAGAGAAAGAGCGGCCATGATCATCACGTACAACAAAATGACAGTAAGGGGTGCGGGGAAATACCCCTCAGAGTATGACGCCGGCAGGTCATTAATAAAATCCACTGTGGAAAGCAACAGTTCTGTCAGTGTGTGGACTGCCACCTGCAAAGGCTGTTCTATTAATGACAAAATGCCACACAGGAAAAAGAGGGGGGCTGCGTAAATTAATACGGTGATCAGGGGGGTGATAAGGAGATTGGTCAGCACAAAATAATGCGACAGATAGTGGAAATAATATACACTCAGGGGGAGGGTGGAAAACTGGGCACATATTGAAATCAGGATCAGGGAAATGATTGCATCAGCAGTACGCTTGCCTGTTCGGAGTGTGCGGTGCATGGGAGGATAGAATAGTAATATGCCCCCGACAGCCAGGAAGGATAGCTGGAACCCAATGTCCATGACCATCGCCGGGTTAATGAGTAAAATTATAAAAGCAGTAAGGAACAGGTTGTTCATAGGATGCATTTCCCTTTGTATCATCTCAGCGATCAGCCAGAGACTCAGCATGGCGGTAGCACGCATGGTGGAAACCGAAAGTCCTGTCAGTAAGGCATATAACCATAAGAGACTAATAATGAGGAATGTTCTCAGGCTTTTTGACCTGTTCTTTCCCGGTACCAGCCTGAACAATAAATGAAGGATATAGAAGACTATGCCGGTATGCAACCCTGAAACGGCCAGGAAATGCATGGCACCCGCCCTGGAAAATTTATTCTTTTCTTCCGGATCCAGGTAATCTTTATTCCCCAGGAACAGGGCATTCAGTACAGCAAATTCATCCTCTTCAGGGAACAGGTGCTTCAGCTTCCTGCTGAAACGATAACGCCACGATTCAGCAATGATTTTCAGTCCTCCCGATGAACCGGTATCCAGTATCTCCCAGTGCCCGGCAGGTATGAACATGCGATAATATATGTCTTTCCTGGAATACCAGGATTGAAAGTCAAATTCATATGGGTTGAGCGGGGGCGCGATCTGTTTCAGATCGGAGTAAATCATAAGTTTGTTGCCTGGTTGCGGGATTCCGGCAGATGATCCCTGCTCAAGATATGCCAGTATCTTCCCGCTTAATGAGGCATCCTCTGCGGGGAAGCCTGTGTCGCCCAGCAATACCTTATAATATGACTTCTTTTGAACGGGCACTGAGAATACGGTGGAGATCATTACGCAAGGTGGATGATATTCACTGACAGGGGTTGCTATTGGGACTGCCCCCAGGCAGAAAAAACAGACAAGGATCAGGATCCCCCGGACACTTGTCCCTGGCGGCGGACAGGGGTTTTTATTGATGGGGATAAGTATCAGCAGGCTGAGGAAGGATGCCCCGATTATTAGATACAGGAGAAGATCCGGTGTATCGATCTGCATGCGGACGATAATACCCAGGACAAAGGCCAGGAACAGGCGGAGAAACGGTACTTTTACATGTATGGCATTAAACACTTCCGGCTTAGCTTACTTCTATCTGTTTAATGCTGAAAAGCTGAGTTTAACTGTCCCGGATATTATAAAAATTTAGCTATTTTTACGGATAGTTTTCCCTCCCGGTAAGGCACATGATTCTCAATGTATTTACTACCGGAGGGTTTGGACCAGGAGAGAGAAAATAAATCACATAAAAATAAAAACATGATCAATCTGAAAACGAATTACATGGGGTTGGAGCTTAAGAACCCTGTTATTATTGGAGCAAGTAATATGGTTACCAATACGGATAACCTTGTAAGGATGGAACAGGCGGGTGCCGCCGCCGTGGTTTATAAGTCCCTGTTCGAGGAGCAGATACAACTGGAAAGCCTGCAGATGGATGAGCAACTGGAAGAATATGCCGAGAGGCATGCAGAAATGATCAGTCTTTTCCCGACCATGGAACATGCCGGTCCGCAGGAGCATTTAATGGGAGTGAAGAAGGCCAGGGAAGCACTGAACATCCCGCTCATTGCCAGCCTTAATGCCGTGTATAAGGAAACCTGGATCGAGTATGCCAAGCTCCTGGAGGATGCAGGGGTGGATGCACTGGAACTGAATTTCTATGCGGTCCCGAGAGAAATGAAAACAACAGGGACGGATATTATTGACGAACAGGTAAAGATCTTAAAGGATATTAAAGGCAGCATATCCATACCTGTCAGTGTTAAACTGAGTCCTTTCTACACTAATCCGCTGAATGTCATATCACGAATGGACCAGACCGGGGTGGACGGCTTTGTCCTGTTCAACCGCCTGTTTCAGCCGGAGATTGATCTTGATAAAGAAGAGCATGTAATCCACTTTCCCCTGAGCAGTGATGAAGACAACAAGCTGCCTCTTCGGTTTGCCGGACTCCTTTACGGGAATATTAATGCCGGCATTTGCAGCAATACAGGTATACAGCATGGATCCGATGTGCTTAAGCTGATCCTTGCAGGGGCTGATTGCGTACAGGTAGTGGGTACCCTGTTTAAAAACAAAATAGAGCATATTTCTACCATGCTTGCCGACATTGAGAAGTGGATGGAATCGAAGAATTACAAATCGCTGAAGGATTTCAGGGGCAAGTTATCCAAAAAGAATATTGATGATCCCTTCGTATACAAGAGGGCTCAGTATGTGGATTTGTTGCTGAAATCCGAAAAGATTTTTCGTGGTAAAGGATTACTGTAGGCTGTAAACAGGGTATTTTTAATATTTAAATTCAAGGCTTATCCCTCCATAAAATATGGTTCCATATACAGGGGCATACATAAATGCTGCATCATCGGTGTGTTTTTCATCCTGTATATAGTCAAGGATATTATTTACTCCTGCATAAAATTTAAAGATGTTTAGTTTTTTTGAAATCTTTCCGTTGAAAATCATAAAAGGATCTGTTTTTTTTATCCTGGTTTGGTCACCAATATCAGGGTTAATGTCTTCATTAAAATAATCGATATACATTTTACCCTGGTAGTTGCCCGTCAATGTAAAAAACCATTTATTAGGACTATATTCTATTTTTAAATTACCTGTTGTTTGAGGGAAACGGGAAATATATTTACTGATTTCCGCATAAGGTGTTTTTTCCCAGTCTACTCTTGCATTATTATATTCTCCTTGATTATATGTAATATCAACACCTAGGTCCAAAAACTTGATCAAATTAGCCATTACCGATACCTCAATCCCTTGAACAAAGGCATTATCAACATTTTTCCATTCATAATCATAACCTAAAGCTGCAATATCAGGTTCAGCATCGCTATAGGCTATCTTATCCTTTAAATCAGTTCTGAAAAAATTAGAGCTTACCATGAATTTACTTCCGTAATAATCAGCAGACAAATTATAACTTACAGAAATTTCTGGTTCCAGGGTGGATGATTTCCAAACTCTTGGTGAGCCACTACATAAATGCAGGTCTTCAGAAAATCCGTAGGGAGCCCGAAAACCTGTTCCTGTATTTGCTCTTAAAGTGATTCTATTTGAAAGTTCATATTTAATAGCAATTCTTGGGCTGACGCTCGTTTCATCAAATTTTGTTTTTGGGAATAATGTTGTTTCAAAAATCTGCCGGTCTGCCTTATATTCTTCCTCTGAATTATGAATATCCATTCTTACACCTGGAACGATTATAATTTTTTCAGTTAAAGACCATTCATCCTGAACAAAAAAGCCAATTTCTGTTGCAGATTTTTTGCTTGATGACCTGTAAGATTCACCTAAATAATAATTTTCAGGATTAACAACTATATACATTCCTGATTCATCAAGTTTATTATAATATATCTGTGTGCCAATAAGTAGCTGATGATTTTTTATCCCTGTTCCATAAGTTATTGTTGAAGTGACAGAATTTTCCTTTGCAAGATAGGGCCGCATATTCCTTACATCCGGAACACTGTCATTATGAGTCCCCATATAATCCACCAGGTATGAATCATTAGTGGCATTTCTTTTATGATTCACGAATGCCAGAGAAAAAATCAAATCAGAATTATTTATAAATATTTTATCATATGAAAGTTCTGACTCATATCTGTCAGTAGTTATATTTTCTGTTCCATCTGTAAATGGATTTTTGTAATAATCGTCATCCATTATTCCTCCCTGCCGGTTTTCGTATAAATATCTACCTCTGAATATTAATTTGTCATTTTTTAATAAGGCGTCATTCACATATAAACTAAATCCGGCATTATTCAAATTAGTGGCAACTCTGTCAGAAATTCCGTCTTTATTCTTCACTTCATTTCGGGTTATCCCGTCAGAGGTCTCATCAATGGCATCGCCTGTAAGTTTTTGTGCAAAAACATTCAATCCTATATTGCCCTTATCGTTTCTAATTGAAGAGGAAATACCGTATTTGTTTGTGTGATGCCTGCCAAATTGTAAATCCAGTTTTATTGATGGTGCAAGCGATGGCTCTTTTGTAATAATATTTATGGCACCTGCAACAGCACTGCTTCCGTATAGAGCGGAACATGCTCCTTTAATAACTTCAACTCTTTCTATATCTACGGTACTGATTTGTTGTAGTCCATAAACTCCGGCCAAACCTGAATACATGGGTTGTCCGTTTATCAGTACCTGGGTATGTTCAGCACCTAATCCCTGCATCCTTATCATCGTAAAATTACAGAACTGGCATTGTTGTTCTACCCTGATACCCGGCGTGCCCTCTAAAACCTGGAAAAGATTATTCGCATTTTTAGTTTCAATTTCTTTTGCTGTAATTACTTCTATCCTTATAGGAACCTCTTTTATGTAATGTTTTGTTCTTGTTCCTGTAACTACTACTTGTTCTAATTGAAAAATATCTTCTTCCAGCAGAAAAAATAATTCCTTTGCTTTTTCTTTTTCCATTACTACTTCTTTTTCCTGTTTCTTATAACCTATTGCACTTGCTATAACAATATTTTTTCCTACTGGTAAATCTGTTAGTTTATAATGTCCGGAAATATCTGTTGTAGTTCCAATATTTGTTCCTTTTACAATAATATTTACAAATGGAATATGTTTCCCGGTTGATTCTGATTTAACACCTCCAAATAACATTGCATCTGTCTTTTGACCTTGAGCCTGCATGCTTACTATTATCATACTAAGAAATAAGGCAATATATATATTAGTTGTTTTCATATTATTAGTTTCTTATTGAAATCATTATGTTTGGACAGGGAATCATAACAAGCTGATTAATTGATGTATAACATAAATATTTTCGAATAAAACTGATTCGAATAAGGTATAATAAGAGATATATTAAACCTTAACTATCTATAGCAGGGAATGGAAAGAATTGATGATTTAGTTATAAACAGACTATAAATTGCTGGAATTTCAGAAAGAAATTAAAGGGGGAGCACGGGTCTTAAATAAATGATATGATTTTCTTTCCGGAATGTTACAATCAGAAAAAATATTAATTTTTCCGGATTGTTGTCTGCAAATATTAAGTGCTAAAAAACCGATGGATAATAAAAAGACAGGAGTAGTAATCAGTCCAAATAATAAAAATTCCAGACTGGTATGATGATGTGATTCTTGTGGTAAGTTTTCAGCCTTATGTTTATCATAAGGATGTGCATGGCAAATTATTACTCCATTTTCTAATTTATGATAATGCCGGTTAATAAATGAATTGATAACAAGCCATGCTATTGCAGGTAATAAAATTACAAGCAAATATTTTCCCATTTTTCGGGCAAAATCCATAGAAAACATCTTCTGTAGGTTGATTTACAAATATATAAATGATTCCACTATCTGGGATGAATGATCTTGTAGGTTATGTCAACCTTTCCTTTGGAGATGGCCTCCAATTTACTTTTAAGCAAACGTTTCTTCAGGGGTGATACCCTGTCGGTAAACAGGACCCCGTTGAGGTGATCGCATTCATGCTGGATGATCCTGGCTTTGGCCCCGTCATACCGTTCATCCAGGAAATTGAAATTCTCATCGTAGTACTGTATCCGGATCCTGGGTTTCCGTAATACATCTTCCCTGATGGTAGGAACACTCAGGCAGCCTTCATTAAATATCCATTCTTCTCCTTCTTCCTCGATGATCTCAGGATTAATGAAAACCTTTTTAAAATCCTGCAGGCTGGGATCCTCTTCGTCTTCGAGAGGGGCAGCGTCGATGACGATCAGGCGGATGGACAGCCCTATCTGCGGAGCGGCCAGTCCGACTCCGTCAGAATAATGCATGGTCTCAAACATATCATCTATCATTTGCCGGAGACCTTCATAATCCTCATCAATTTCTTTTGCCTTTTTTCGAAGGACGGGCATTCCATATACATGTACCGGGTATATCATATTTTATCAGCGAATTATTTTTCAGGTTCGGTTTTCAGCATTTTGAGTATATTCCAGGTAAGAAGTCAGTAAAATGGTCGCACTCATTTTGTCTCTCAGCGGCTTGTCCCTCCTGGTCTTCATCTTCGCTCCCCCCTGGATAAGGGCTTGTTGTGCAATACGTGAAGTAAATCTTTCATCATAGAGACGCAGTCCGATATCAGGAAACTGCTGCCGGAACTTCTTAAGGAAGGGTTTAATATAGACTGCAGATTCAGATTCCTGCATATTAAGCTGCTTCGGGTCTCCTACTACTACTGTCTCCACATCCTCCTTAAGGAAATACTCCGAAAGGAAGGTGAATATCTGTCCGGGATGCACGGTTGTAAGCCCGTTAGCCACCAGTTGTAAGGGATCGGTAACAGCGATCCCCACCCTTTTCCTGCCATAATCAAGTGCCAGTATCCTACCCAACTATTTATAATGATTATAAATTGCAAAGATATAAAAAAAGGTCAGGCCTGACAAGCCAAACCTTTTTAAGTTGATTGGATGTATCTTTTATAAATTGCAGATACGCTTATTCCGCTTTAGAATAATCCATAGCAGCCATTCTTACATAGCTGTCGTATCTCCACCTGGCATTTTTCTCGGAAGAGGCAAAGAGCTTCAGGGCCTCCTGCGGGAATGCTTTCTTTAAGGAAGTAAACCGTACCTCTGAGCTGAGAAATGCCTGGAACTTATTCCAGTCGGGTTCCTTGGAATCAAGTTTGAACGGGTTTTTTCCTTCTTTTGCCAGAAGGGGATTGTAGCGGTAGAGCTGCCAGAATCCTGCCTCCACGGCATTGGCCATCTGCTCCTGGGCTTTACCCATACCGGCACGCAGTCCGTGGTTGATACAGGTCGAATAGGCAATTATCATTGAGGGTCCGGGATAGGCCTCAGCTTCCTTAACTGCCCTGAAAAGCTGGGAATGATTGGCACCCATGGCTACCTGTGCGACATAGACATAACCATATGACATGGCCATCATACCCAGGTCTTTTTTCCTTACTTTTTTTCCTGAAGCGGCAAATTTCGCAACAGCGCCAACCGGGGTGGATTTGGATGATTGTCCGCCCGTATTGGAATATACCTCTGTATCAAGTACCAGGATGTTCATATCTACTCCTGAAGCCAGCACATGATCGAGCCCTCCATAGCCAATATCATAGGCCCAGCCGTCACCGCCTATCGACCATACTGATTTTTTCACCAGGTACTGTTCGATGGCAAGGATCTCGGCAGCCACGGGAGATTTTTCCTTTTTGAGGGCTGCGACCACCTTGTCGGACACTTCCCTGGAAAGTTCAGCGTTTTCCTTATTCTCCAGCCATTGCCGGAAGGCTTCCTTTGTATTAGCTGAAATGCCAGTATCCATGGCTTCGGTCATTTTTGCGGCTATCCTGGTCCTGATCTTGTTCACTCCCAGGGCCATTCCAAAACCATACTCTGCATTATCTTCAAAGAGTGAATTGGCCCATGCAGGTCCTTTACCCTCTTTATTAACGGTGTAAGGTGTGGCAGGAGCCGATCCGCCCCAGATGGAAGAACAGCCGGTAGCATTGGCTATCATCATCCTGTCGCCGAACAGTTGTGTCAGAAGCTTCACATAGGCTGTCTCGCCACATCCGGCGCAGGCACCGGAGAACTCAAACAATGGTTTGATAAACTGGCTGTTCTTGAAGGTCTTGGATCTGTCAACAAGATGCTCTTTGTATCCCACTTTTCCGTTAAGGTATTCCCAGTTTTTGGTCTGGTTCATCTGGTCTCCCAGCAATCTCATGATCAGTGCCTTATCCTGGGCCGGACAAATATCTGCACAGTTCCCGCAACCGGTACAGTCCTGCACGCTTACCTGTATCCTGTAGTGGTAGCCTTCAAAACCCTTACCTTTCATGGGAACAGTCACCATGCCTTCGGGTTTGTTCTTTACTTCTTCCCCGGTGAGAAGGAAGGGCCTGATAGCGGCATGGGGACATACATAGGAACACTGGTTGCACTGGGTACAGGGATCGGGCTGCCATTCGGGTACATGCACGGCAATGCCGCGTTTTTCATATTGGGTTGTCCCGGGAGGGAAGGTCCCGTCTTCCCGTCCGATAAAGGCACTTACGGGCAGATCATCACCTTTCAGTGCATTCATAGGAAATGCCACATCTTTGACAAATGCCGGCAGTTCCTTCCCGGCACCTGCCTGTCCTGTTTTAAGGCCGGTCCATTCTTTTGGAACTTTAATCTCTTCTACTTCTCCTCCTCTTTCGACGGCTGCAAAGTTCATATTGACAACCTCTTCTCCTTTTCTTCCATATGACTTGACAATGAACCTTCTCATTTCCTCAATGGCCTGGTCATATGGAATTACTTCTGCGATCTTAAAGAAGGCTGACTGCATAATGGTATTGGTCCTGGTACCCAGACCGATGTCATCTGCTATCCTGGTGGCATTGATTATAAAAAACTTAATGTCGTTTTCTGCCAGGTATTTTTTTATGTCATTAGGAAGCCTCTTCTTGGTTTCTTCTTCATCCCAGATGGTATTCAGCAGGAAGGTCCCTCCTTTTTTCAATCCTGTCAGCATGTCATATTTTCCCAGGTAGGAGGATACATGACAGGCAACAAAGTCAGGTGTACCCACATAATAGGTGGAACGAATGGGGTGATCTCCGAAGCGCAGGTGGGAGACAGTGATCCCCCCGGATTTCTTGGAATCGTAAGCAAAATATGCCTGGCAGTATTTGTCTGTTGATTCCCCGATGATCTTTATACTGTTTTTATTTGCCCCGACGGTACCATCGGCTCCTATGCCATAGAATTTCCCTTCGAAGGTTCCTTTTGGAACCGAAAAGATATCGGGAAGCAATGGAAGTGATGTATGGGTGACATCGTCTGTGATCCCCACGGTGAACCTGTTTTTCGGTTCGGCCTCTTCGAGGTTATTGAAAACAGAAAGCATCATCGCAGGAGTGGTATTCTTTGAACTTAATCCGTAACGCCCGCCGACGATCAGGGGAGCATTTTCCTTCCCATAGAAAAGATCGCGAACATCAAGATACAGGGGTTCACCGTTGGCCCCGGGCTCTTTTGTGCGGTCAAGTACTGCAATGTGTTTTACCGTATCAGGACAGACATTGAAGAAGTATTTTGCACTGAAAGGCCTGTAGAGGTGCACTGATATCAATCCGGCCTTTTTACCCTGGTTATTCAGGTAATCAACGGTCTCCTTCAGTGTCTCGGTAACTGAGCCCATGGCTATGACTATGTTTTCCGCATCCGGAGACCCGTAATAGTTAAAGGGGTGGTATTCCCTGCCCGTCATTTTGCTGATCTCTTTCATATACTCATCGACGATATCAGGAACAGGTTCATAGAACTTATTTGCTGATTCCCTTGACTGGAAATAGATGTCCGGATTCTGGGCGGTTCCCCTGGTAACCGGATGTTCCGGGTTCAGGGCCCTGTCGCGGAATTCCTGTAATGCTTTATAATCCAATAATTTAGCCATGTCTTCAACCGCCGGGGCCTCGACTTTCTGAACCTCGTGGGAAGTCCTGAAACCATCAAAGAAATGAACGAAAGGGATCCTGGATTTAATAGCAGCCAGGTGGGCCACGCCGCCAATATCCATTATTTCCTGGACAGATCCGGAGGCCAGCAGGGCAAATCCTGTATGCCTGGCGCTCATTACATCACTGTGATCACCGAATATGGAAAGGGCCTGTGCGGCCAGGCTCCTTGCACTTACGTGAAAGACCGCCGGTAATAATTCTCCTGAGATCTTGTACATATTGGGGATCATCAGCAGCAGTCCCTGGGAGGCGGTGAATGTTGACGTTAATGCTCCCGCCTGGAGCGATCCGTGAACGGCTCCGGAGGCTCCCCCTTCTGACTGCATCTCAACCACCTTAACCGTTTCCCCAAATATATTTTTCCGTCCGAATGCAGCCCATTCATCTATATATTCTGCCATGTCGGAAGACGGTGTGATAGGATAAATGGCTGCTACTTCACTGAACATATAAGCAACATGTGAAGCAGCCATGTTCCCCTCACATGTGATAAAGTTTTTCTTGTTTGACATTTTTATTATAAGTATTTAATTAACAATTATTTATAAGGTACTTAAACGATTTGCAAAATTAACATAAAAGTAGTATTTAAAACATGAATTTTGTTAGGTTCTGGCTTATTCATACAGAATTCAAATAAGAAAGAAATCTAGCAGGAGTGCAGCCTGTAAAGGCTTAAATAGAAAAAGGGCAAGCTACTTATATCGCACTGCTCAACCATCTACCCTTGCTTCCTTCCAGACCTGGGGGGATTCGACAGGAACTGGTCGTATAAGACTTGCCCAGTGTGCAAAAATATGAAGATTTATGCTGCTGTACAAGTTTCGAATTCTTTTTATCAGATAATGAACTATTTGACAAAAACTAATATCTTTGTTCACCAACGCATAAAACACATTACCATGGAAGAAAAAAATACTTCAGTTTTTTATAATGGCTTGATCTGGGGGGTGATAGTCGGACTGCTCGGAGTCATTTTCTCGGTCATTTTATATGTTACCGATCAGTTCCTTAACAAGGCTCTCGGCATGATAGGCCTGGTAATTCTCCTTGGGGGCCTGGCATATGCCACCTATTATTTCAGGGAATCGGTAAGAGAGGGTATTTTGCCGTTCGGGACGGCCTTTTCTTTTGGAATAGTTGTGGCCGTTACCTCTGCTCTGATCGGGTCGATCTATTATTACGTGCAGGTAACGATTATCGATCCCGGTATCCAGGAAAAAATGCTTGAGATGGCCATGGAGGGCATGGTTGATAAAGGGATCCCGGAAGATCAGATCGAACAGGCCATGAGTATTACCAGTAAGTTCACGGGACCGGTGTTTACAACCATTGCCGGATTTTTTTCAAGTTCGGTGATGGGAATCGTCCTGGCACTTATAACTTCGGCAATCTTTAAAAGAGATGAACCGGCGGGAGTGGCCTGAGCCCTATGAGCTGATAATGCAAGGTATAATTCGAGAGGAGAATAATCTGAGAGGAATGTGAATGGATATTTCCATTGTTATCCCATTATATAATGAAGAAGGATCATTAGAGGAACTGGTTAGCTGGATCAGGAAGGTTATGGCCGATCATTCCTATTCTTACGAGATGATCATGGTGGATGACGGAAGCACCGACCGTTCATGGGAAATGCTGGAGAAACTGGCCGGTGGTTCAGGTGATCTGAAGGCCATGGGATTCAGGAAGAATTATGGAAAATCAGCCGCTCTTCATATAGGTTTCCAGGAAGCCTCGGGGGATGTGGTTATAACCATGGATGCCGACCTGCAGGATTCTCCGGATGAGATACCCGGACTGTTCCGGATGATCAAAGAGGAAAAGTATGACCTGGTTTCTGGATGGAAAAAGAAACGCTATGATCCCCTGAGCAAAAGAATTCCCAGCAAACTGTATAACAGGACGGTTAGAAGGGTTGCCGGTATAAGGTTGCATGATTTCAATTGCGGACTTAAAGCCTACAGTAATAATGTGATCAGGGCCATTGAAGTGTATGGTGAAATGCACCGCTACCTCCCGTATCTTGTCAAACAGTCGGGCTTTAAGAAGATAGGGGAGAAGGTTGTACAGCATCAGAAACGTAAATACGGGGTGTCAAAATATGGAGCCAAACGCTTTATTATAGGCTTCCTCGACCTGATGTCGATTGTGTTCATTTCCCGTTTCGGGAAAAAGCCAATGCACCTGTTCGGTGCGCTGGGGACCTTTATGTTTATAGTTGGTTTCTTAGCAGCAGCATACCTTGGGATACAGAAACTGGTATTTCTCAGCAAAGGGATACAGGCCATTCTTGTTGCTGACTCTCCTTACTTTTACCTGGCACTGGCCTCCATGATCATCGGGACCCAGTTATTCATGGCAGGATTCATCGGGGAGCTGGTTTCAAGAAGTTCGACAGAGAGAAACAAATACCAGATTAACAGAAAAATCGGGATAGAATAAGAACCAGGTTTGTGCCGCTTCAAAATTATTTATTATGAAATTTCATTTGGTTTCCGGTGCTTGCGGGTTTGTAGGCCGGAATATGGTTAAGCGCTTGCTCAGTACCACACAGGACAATATTTTCATGGTGGATGACCTGTCCATCGGGACCCACCCCTCGGAGTGGATGGATGACTTCCGGTCTGAGATGAACCGGGATATGGAAATTATCGGAAAGGATAAAAGAATGCATTTCTGGAAGGGCGACTTCAGGGACATCCTGTTTTATATGCGGGAGAACCCGAGGTACCTGCAGGATACATACGGGCTTGATTTTGAAAAATTCTCCGATGTCTTTCATTTTGCAGCCATCGTGGGCGGACGGGCAAAGATAGAAGGAGACCCGATGATGGTTGCCCTGGACCTGTCCATAGATGCCGAATTCTTTTACTGGGTATGCAACCACAAACCGGACAGGGTACTGTATCCGAGTTCGAGTGCGGCCTATCCTGTTAACCTGCAGACCACTGACGGAGCCATTGCACTCAGGGAATCCGATATAGACTTCAATGCCAACCTGGGAACCCCGGATATGACCTACGGATGGTCCAAGCTGACGGGTGAATTCCTGGCACAGATCGCTGCCGGGCATTACGGTGTTTCAGTGGTTTGTATACGTCCGTTTTCGGGTTACGGAGAAGACCAGGACCTGACGTATCCCGTACCTGCTATTGCTGCCAGGGCCGCTTCCAGGGAAGATCCGTTCGAGGTCTGGGGTTCCGGCAAGCAGGGAAGGGATTTCGTTCATATTGATGACGTTATTGACTTTATCATGATACTGATGGACAATGTCAGCGACGGTTCGGCGTATAATATAGGATCCGGCAAACTTACCTCCTTTCTTGACCTGATAAGGATATTCACGGGTTTCGCAGGGTACCGGCCCACCATTAAACCTTTACTCGACAAACCGGTTGGAGTTCACTCGAGGTACTGTGACATGTCCCTGGTACAGTCAAAATTCGGCTGGATGCCCCGTATCTCCATAGAAGAAGGCATGAGACGCGTATACGAAAAGGCAAAGCAGGGATGAAGACGGTAGTATGCTTTGGTCCGGGACCACAATTCAAGGGAGGGATTGCCAATTATAATACTTCACTGGCCAGGGCGTTTGACCGCAGGGAGGGCGTAAAGGTGCATATTGTTTCCTGGACCCAGCAATATCCTGCCATTGTTCCTCGGGACTTTATCGATCGTAAGAGCAAGACCGATCTGCTGGCCGGGACAGATATTGAAGTTCATTACCTTACCAATTATAATAACCCGTTCTCATGGATGAGGACTGTCCGCTTCATCCGGTCGCTGGCCCCGGACATGGTCGTGTTCCAGTGGGCTATAGCCATCCAGGGGATCCCCCTGGGCCGGATGGCAAAAAAACTGAAGCGCAGGGCAATATGTGAAGTGGTATTCGACCTTCATTTCGTGCAGCAGAAGGAGGGATCGGGTCTTGATAATATGCTGACCAGGCTGGGTATCAGATCCTCGCACTCTTATATCGTTCATGCACAGAAAACAGCCGATGAGCTGGCAGTGCTGTTTCCCAAAAGGCAGTTCAGGGTGGCCGGATCAAGGACAGAAGCCAGGGGCGACGGGACACAGGTGATAAAGCTGTATCACCCGGTATATGATATGTTTATTCCTGATCCCGGTTTTGATACCGCCAGGTATAAGCAGGAACTCAGGCTGGAAAACTATGTCTTTCTTTTTTTCGGATTCATAAGGAAATACAAGGGTCTTCATAATGTTATAAGGGCCTTTGCCGGTGTGGCTGATAAGAGGCAGGATGTTTCATTGCTGATCGTGGGGGAATCTTTCTGGCATACCCTGGACAGCAAAAAGATCGCTACCCGGATTAAGAGCCTGCTATTCGGTTTATTTAAGAGGATCTTTTTGAGGAAAGCTGATGACGAGCGTAACTACCGTCCCCTGGATCTGATCGATGAACTAAACCTCTCGCAAAGGGTCAGTATTGTAAATGAGTTTGTCCCGAATGAAGATGTACATAAGTATTTCCAGGTCAGCGATTATATCATGCTTTATTATGAAACTGCCACCCCCTCGGGCGTGGAGTCCATGGCCTATAATTTCAAACTGCCCATACTGGCCACCCGGGTGGGACATTTCCCCGAGACTGTCAGGGATGGATATAACGGGTACCTGGCCGATCCGGATGATGTTAATTCCATGTCCTCTGTGATGCTTAAGGCCCTGGAACATCCTGTTCCCTCCGAACATGTTGCCGAAACCTCA
Organism: uncultured Bacteroidaceae bacterium; assembly: GCA_964540005.1. Lineage (GTDB taxonomy): Bacteria > Bacteroidota > Bacteroidia > Bacteroidales > SM23-62 > CAZILN01. The sequence goes on from CAZILN010000140.1 coordinate 20,181, forward strand.
GCCAGGATGAGCTGGGATAATTATGCGGGGGCTATCCTGTAACATACTGTTTCTGAATTCAGCCTGCAAAATGCTGCAACCGCATTCAGCCAGCAAAATGCTGCAACCGCATTCAGCCAGCAAAATGCTGTTTCAGCATGCCTGCCACCTTCCTGTC
>CAZILN010000141.1:0-4070 GCA_964540005.1 uncultured Bacteroidaceae bacterium
TGATTACTCGAATACTTCCGTTTCGCTGTCCCATACACTTGCACGGGGTGTATCCCTTTTTCATTCCTTTACCCGTCTTAACAAGAATAATTATTTCTACTACAAGGACGGGTTTTATGAACTATCTGTAGAAGGCTTGAACGTGAAGCAGCAACAGTATTACCTATCGCTCAATTATGCCACCGAGAATGGATTTACCCTCTCGCCATCCTTTCACTACCTGGATATTTCTTACCAGGCAATAACCAGCATCACGGGTAACCCTGCTGATCCCCAGGTCACAATAAGCGATGAAAAAACCGGTTACTGGGTAACCGGGATGGGTGTTAAAAAGACATCCGGCCTGTTTGATTATTACCTGGGATCCGTGTATGCGGCTGTAGGTCCATATGCAAATCTCCAGGGAACCCTGGGCATCACCTATTATCCAAAAGGAAATCTTGACCTTTACGCCGGTTACTTGCTGAGCGGACAATTCGGACTGGACCGGGAAAGTCCGGACCCGCACATCATCCCGGAAGTATTCCTCGGATGGGGGATCAGGAAAAAAGTATGGACCGAGATATACGGAACAGCCGGGAAGATCAGGAATTTTGCCGACAGGAACGGCTATATCATTTACAACAATCCTGACTGGATAACCGCAAAGATCACACTTAATTTTATCATCCCGGTCAGCGAAAAAGGATCAAGCCTGTACCTGGGCTCCAGGTGGATCAGGTACGAGAGCGACTATTTCCCCTTTGGGGACGTGGCCGGAAGCGGACCCTTGACCACATCATTTAATAACATATCATTTTATGGAGGTGTATCATGGAAATTCTAAAAAAGATTTCATATCTGCAGATCATTCTGCTATTGCTGGTGACTACTGCCCTTGCAGGACAGGATTTTAACGCCACCAAGGAGGCTTTTCAGTCCAGTTACATTGATGAAGCCACTGGTGATTATTATTCGGCCGTTAATTCCCTGAAGGCTGTTTATGACGAAAAATCCTATGAAACCAACCTCAGGCTGGGATGGCTGTCTTACCTGGCGGGTAATTTTACTGAATCAATCGCCTATTATAATAAGGCGATCAACCTGATGCCTTATTCGGTTGAACCCCGTTTTGGTATTGTGTATCCCACTTCTGCTGTAGGGAACTGGTCAACAGTGATCAGGGAATATGAAATGATACTCGAGATCTGTCCGAATAATTCCTATGCCCTGCACAGGCTCGGACTGGTATTTTACGGCAGGGAAGATTACGGAACAGCAAAAAAATACTTTGACAAGGTGGTAAACCTTTACCCCTTCGATTATGATGCCCTTACCATGCTGGGCTGGACAAACCTCAAGCTGAACAATGTAAGGGAGGCAAGGGTATTGTTCCAGAAAGCATTACTGCATACTCCGACCGGAGCATCGGCTTCAGAAGGACTTGACTTAATAAAAACACCATAATATTATGAAACAGATCATTATTTCATTACTGTTACTCACCGGGAGCTCATATTGTTTTTCCCAGCCGGTACTTGAGAATGTTTACTCTAATTCGGGAAATATCTCTGTCCTGGAATCAGCCGGGGACAAGTATTATACCATGGATATAATCAATAAACAGTGCAAGATCTACAATATGGACCACACTGTGTACAAGACCATCAGCCTGACGGTCCCGGAGAACTACTGGTTGTATAATATCCAGTTTGTGTCACAGCACATGTTCAACCAGGATGACCTGGTGGAACTTGTTTACACAAATTCAATGTACGTACCCACAGAGACATCCTATTACTATGTATATGAATCCAGGGTGATCAATGAAAACGGCTCCGAGCTCCTTAAAGTGCAGGGGGCGGGGTATACTGACATCATTCAGACTGCCAGCTCAGGCAGGAAATTCCTGGTTTATACCTACGATTATTCTGTTTTCCCGGCCACATACCAGACCCGGGTATACAGCCTTCCTGATCTGCCGGTAAAATCTGAAAATATCCCGGCACAAACATATAGCCTGGGACTGCCTTTTCCTAATCCCTCAGCCGGGAAAATGAGCCTCCCGGTCAGTCTTCCCGAAGGAGTTGCATCCGGAACATTCAGACTGTATGACAGTATGGGAAAATTGTTACAGATCCTTCCCGTTGACAGGCTGGTGCAGGATCTGCAATTGCCCCAGGGAAGCCTGGTACCTGGCGCCTATTACTATAATATTGAATCCGGGAATTTCAGGTCAGAGACCAGAAAAATCATTATCCGCTGAGCCGGGATATCAGATCACTAATTACTTTCGGGTTTGGCTTTATTCCCGGACAGACAGCTATCAGGATAAGCCTTGGTTTCAGCCAGTTAATCGACCAAAAATTGGCAAACGTTCCGGATTATTTGACCCTCACTGCTTATTCCCTGAATTACAATCAAATACTCTCCTGCTATATCAGAAGTATAGAATTCAATGCTATTGTCCCCTTCGCCAGAGGGATCAATACAGGGATCCCAGTACAGGGTAGTTCTGAGATCCGGTATCCGGGTATTGCCGGTTTTGACACTGTAATCAGGAAAAACAACCTCCTCCTCCTCGGTATAAGTATTGAAACTGAAAAATGAGGCTCCCGAGGGAAGTTTCACCCCGGCATGATCGTCATTTTTGGATACCAGGCTGATAATCCCGCTATAATAATTACTTCCCCTTATGTATTGAGTATTTATAATATCAATGTATTCAATCATTCCCGGAGAAACATCCAGGATGCTTTCGACATCCAGCACCGGTACATAATCGAGCAGGATTAAAGGAGGAGAATGCAGGACTGAATAATTTTCATCCAGCAAAGCAAGATATCTCCTGCCTCTTTCTCTTTTCAACTGCACATTGGGTATCAGTTCGTAGAAAAATTCTTCAAGGTTTGGCAGCATTATAAAATCTTCAGTCCGGTATCTGAAATCAGGAGTTCCGTAAAAGGAATACCCGGACCGCCTCTCATCCCGGGATGCTGTATCACTGACTGGAGGCATATATTTCAATTTTAACTGTTTGTTTACCATGAGTTCCCCGATGAGTTTCCGGCGATCCAGGAAAAAATCAACAGATGATCCGGGAATGCCGGTATATTCCAGGGAGAATTCATCATCCAGGATTATCTTATACGCATCTTCCCCCTTATGATCGAAAGTGACCAGGACATCACTGGCCCCTGTATGGCGGAGTATTGAAAAGTTAATCTTTCCGTTCTTATCAGTTGATAATCCGAAACAATCCGGTGCGGCTCCCATCAGGGTCAGGTATATGATCTTATTAGCTACAGGCAGCCTGTCCGGACCACTGACTGCCTGTCCTGTTATCGACAGGCCTTTTGTCTCAGGATAATATTCCAACACTTTCTGGACGGCATGATTATTCTCCTGGTAATCAGGAATATAAACGTAAGCCGTATCCAGGTACCCATTCCTGATCACATTGATACAATAACCGTCCGGAGAGCTATTGGCTGTCCCACTTCTAAAATTGATCGTCACTTTTTCCCTTTTGCCATAGATCGCTTTATCAGTGGAACAGTTCATTCCTCTGATTGTCACCACACCCTTCTCCTGTATACCGGATTTGTAACTTTGCAGTGCCCGTTCTGTCATATTGATCTTCCGTGGATTTACCACCTCTAGTGGAACATGAAAATATACCGAGGGTGAGTAATTGCGCATCCATTTGGTATACGCCCGCAGATAATATGATCCGCTGGCTACCGAATCAGGTATCATTAAACTTCCTGAAGCACCTGGAGGTCCTAGCTGGTATTTACCCCGGGCGACAGGGTGATTATCCTGGTTGATCAATTCAATATAAAGTACCCTGCTCCAGTTATTCCTTTTCAGCATGGAATTACTCAGGTTAAAAACCCTGAAAAGAACTGGTTCTCCCGAGGCATACAGGCTACGATCGGTGAACAGGTATAATTTTTCCTGGTAGAGCGGCGAACTGAGAATATCAGCATCATTCTCCGGCTGTGCTGAACCTTCCAGGGCCGTTATCTGCATAATACCAAGCAGCAGGATGATATTTTTGATGCTCCTCTTCATGCTATTCCCAGTAA
>CAZILN010000142.1:0-4977 GCA_964540005.1 uncultured Bacteroidaceae bacterium
ATATGCATAGGGGGTAAAATCACCCATCCTGTAATTGTTGGCTACCACCCATGCTTCCCCGGCAATATGTGGCGAAGGCCAGATCTGAGGGATCCAGCTGTTGGCAGGTAAGCCGGATAGCCTGGTGGCAAAATTAGTCCATGTCTGTCCACCGTCACGAGTCAGCTGAACATTCCCGTCGTCGGTTCCTGCCCAGATAATGCCCTTTTCAACCGGACTTACAGCCAATGCTATAATAGTCGTATGGTTCTCGGCCCCGGTCACGTCAAGGGTCAGGCCACCGCTTTCTGCCTGCTTCTGTTTTTCAGGATCATTAGTAGTCAGGTCGGGAGATATGACTTTCCATGTCAGGCCTTTGTCCATGCTTTTATGGACAAACTGGCTGCCATAATAAATAGTGGAATTATCGAATGGATCCTGCTCTATGGCTGCATTCCAGTTAAATCTCAGTTTGGTGTCCATGTCCGGTGGAACAGGTTTGATCGAATAAGACAGACCGGTTTCAGCATCATACCTGCCCACGTTACCACCCTGGCTCATGGCATAGCCCCATCGGGAATCATCCGGATCGGGGACGACGTCAAATCCGTCACCGAACATAACTTCCTGCCAGTATTCATTCCTGATACCGCCCGATCTCCAGACATATCCGGGGCCTTTCCAACTGCCGTTATCCTGTAGTCCGCCATACACATTATAAGGAATGTCATTATCCACGCGTATATGGTAGAATTGCCCCAGGGGAAGGTTCTTAACATACCGCCAGGTTTCTCCCTTGTCTCTTGAGATCGCCATTCCCCCGTCATTACCATCAATTAAAAAGCTGGGATCATCCGGGTGGATCCACCAGGCATGGTGGTCAGAGTGAATTTCATCAGCGATTGTACGGAATGATTTACCACCGTCATCACTGACGCCGACAATACTGTATATGGTATAAAGACGATTTTCATTTTTTGGATCTACGTATATATCAAAATAGTAGAATGGACGGTTCCCGATATCATCACCATCGCTCACCTTGTTCCATGTGGACCCACCGTCAGTGGATTTATAAAGAGCATTTTTTTTAGCCTCGACAATAGCATAGACAATGGCCGGCTTACCGGGTGCGATGGCCAGTCCGATACGGCCAAGCTCACCCTCCGGAAGCCCGTCTTTATCCGAACGCTTTTTCCAGGTTTTTCCTCCATCAAGGCTGACATGAATGCCTGACCCCGGACCGCCCGAGTCAAAGAACCAGGGCCAGCGGCGGTGTTCCCACATGGCACAGATCAGCTTGTTCGGATTGGAAGGATCCATGACCAGATCTCCCACACCTGTTTTCTCATCCACATACAGGATCTGCTTCCAACTTATGCCCCCGTCAGTGGTTTTATATACCCCCCTTTCGGGGTGCTCGGCCCAGGGATTTCCTTCCACACCCACATATACCGTGTTCTCATCCCTGGGATCAATTATGATTCTGTGGATATTGCGTGTTTTTTCAAGGCCTTTGAATTCCCAGGTTTTTCCTGCATCGAGTGATTGATAGATCCCTGCCCCCAGGTTAAGTGAATTTCTGGGATTGCCTTCACCTGTTCCAGCCCAGATAACATCGGGATTGGATTGGGTTATTGCCAGTGCGCCTATATTGACAAGCTTCTGCTCGTCGAAGATAGGCTCCCAGGCTGTACCCCCGCTGGTAGATTTCCATATTCCACCGGAAGCAGTACCAATGTAAATAATGTCGGGATTGCTGACCACTGCATCGATAGCAGTAACACGGCCGCTCATGCCAGCCGGACCAATACTCCTGGCTTTCATGTTCTGTAGTTTATCCGTATCCAGTTTTTGGGCAGATGCTGAAAATCCCAGTATCATAAGAAAACTTATCAGCCCAATTGATCTGAAGAAATGAAATGCTTTCATTCACTTAAAATTTTAATTATTTATTGCCGGATGTTATACAAGTATTCTGAATGATTAGTCCATGCAAGGTAATAATTTTAGTATTTGAAATTACCGTGCCCACAGGGGTACAGAACCGGGTAGGATATCAAATATATCATTGCCTAATAACCACGAGACAAGAAGAATAATAAGAACTCCTGCTATGTTAAGAAGGAAACCGGTCTTTACCATTGTCTTTATCCGGATCCGTCCGGTTCCGAATATGATGGCATTAGGTGGTGTGGCTGTGGGCAGCATGAAGGCCAATGAAGATGCCAGGGTAGCCGGTATCATGAACAGCAATGGATTATTACCACTGCTCATTGCCAGGCTGGCCCAGACAGGCAGGAGCATCTGGGTGGAGGCAACATTGGAGGTCAGTTCGGTCAGGAATGACATCAGGGTCAGAATGGTAAGAAGTATCAGGAAGGGATTTATATCTTTTGTCCAGGACAGCTGTTCACCAAACCAGAGAGCCAGTCCGGATGACTGGAAGCCCGCAGCAAGGGCAAATCCCCCGCCGAACAGCAGGGCTATATCCCATGGGATTTTATGAGCTGTTTTCCAGTTCATCAGCCTTTCGTAGCTGCCCTTATGAGCCGGTAAAATGAATAAGAGCAGGGAGATGAACATGGCCACGGTACCGTCGTTTATGTAAGCCGGTGATCCAAAAATTGATGTCCAGCCGGGAATGCTGAAACTATCAAATTCTATTCCTGCCCTGAAGATCCACAGCAGGGCCATAAGAACAAACAATACAAAAACCGATCGCTCTTCCTGTGAAGGTTTGCCCAGCCTCTGGTATTGCTTTCTGAAATGGTTTTTGTCGATGCCCTTCCATCCTTCACGCGGACGGTATATTAAGAATATAATCAGCCAGATCATAATGAACATCAGTATGGATGCCGGCAGTGCGAAGAAAAACCAATCGGCAAAGGAAATCTCCGGTGCTTCCGGGTACAGGAGGGTGAGTATCCTGGGACAAACCAGGTTGGTGGGGGTGCCCACCAGTGTTGACATACCTCCGACAGAAGCTATATATGCCACAGCCAGGAACATTCCGGTAGCATATTTCTTTACGGCTTTCTCACCCAGATTCTCCTCCAGGCTTGTGATCACCGACATAATAATGGGTATCATCATCATAGTTGTGGCTGTATTCGATATCCACATCGAGAGGAACATGGTAGCAATCATAAATCCAAAGAGGATACGGCCTGGACTGATACCTACCCACATCAGGATCTTAAGGGCAATCCTTTTGTGAAGGTTCCATCGTTCCATTGCCAGGGCCATGATGAATCCGCCGATGAATATAAAAATGATGTGATTCATATAATTGATGGATACCTCCTTTCCATCGAGAATACCCAGGGCCGGGAACAGTACAAGTGGAACCAGGGCAGTAATGCCCAGTGGAATAGCTTCTGAAACCCACCATACCGCCATGAGGATCGCTACAGCCAAGGCCCTGGTAACGAGGGGTTTGCCGGGTTCGAGATCCGTAAAGAACAGTATAAACAAAAAGGCAGCCAGTCCGAGAAATATTCCTATGTATTTTTTTTGCATGCCTGGATCTGGTTGATGATATCCTTATTCTGGTTTTTCAGTCTTCATAAGCTTGCTAGGATTGAGTGATTCAATTTGCTTCCACAAACTCACTCCCACAGGAACCCCTTTATCCAGGTTTCCAGCCCTCCCCAGGGAGGCATATTGGGTTTTGTATTTGTAAAACATATCCCTATACAATCCTGCTCAGCGGCCTGTATTCCATATGTCCCCCCGCGCATCCAGTGATTGGTATTTCTGATTGACACCATCCCGTATCCGGATATTTTTGCCAGCTCAACAGCACGGTCCATACACATCCAGGCATTCAGGTTACCGGGACCCGATTGACCGTCCCACCGCTCGAATGAACCCATAGTAAATACCGGCACCGGCTGGGCATCAGCTTTAACGATGCTCCGTGATACATAATCAATGAATAAGGGAAACCGGTTCAGTCCGTGAGAATAGACTCCGTCAATAGTGGTCTCAGTAAACAGTCTTGCGCATAGCTGCGCTTTTTCGGTTTCAAAACCAAAATCAACCAGGATATCGAATAAGGTCTTTTTTATTGCCTCTGCCCTGATCCTGAGTATTTTATGGACTTCCTGAAATTTTTCCGGCTCAATCATCTTTGTCAATATAAAACTAATATACAAGTATGACAAAGAAAAATGCAGTCTGGACTATTTTAGCCTGTGCCCGTATTTTGCCTTAAACTTCTTTACTTTCGGGGCAATCACATAACTGCAGTAAGCCTGATCAGGATTATTGACAAAGTATTCCTGGTGGTAATCCTCTGCCTCATAGAAATTCAGTATAGGGCTTATTTCCGTTACTATGGGATCTTTGAAGCTGGCCGAACGGTCCATTTTGTCCCTGGACTTCTCTGCAGCCATTTTTTGCTGAGGATTGTGATAAAAGATCACCGAGCGGTACTGTGGCCCCACGTCGTTCCCCTGCCTGTTAAGAGTCGTGGGATCGTGGGTATTCCAGAAAACATCAAGCAGTTCTTCATAAGAGATGACATTGGAATCGAAAATGATCCTGCAAACCTCTGCATGACCCGTATTACCACTGGTTACCTCTTTATAGCTGGGATTTTTTATATGTCCTCCCGAATATCCTGAAAGCACCTGCTCAACTCCTTCCAGTTGTTCAAATACTGCCTCTGTGCACCAGAAACATCCTGTGCCAAATGTAGCTGTATCAAATTTTTGATCGATATTCTTAGTGTTCATATCAGTCTTTTTTCCCGGAATAATGAATCCGGCAGTAACCATCAGAATGATTACCGGAATTATTATATTTTGCATAACTGGTAATGATACATGTAATAAAAATTAGTTAAATCTAATCTAAATCAGATGTCTATTAATAATAACAGCTTAACTTAACTTTTGTTTAACTGATGAATGTTGAGCGGACAGAAAAATGGCAAAAGCTGCTCACCCTTTGCGGAACATACTGAGGTAATGTTCTGAATCAGCAAAGATC
>CAZILN010000143.1:0-9830 GCA_964540005.1 uncultured Bacteroidaceae bacterium
GAGGATTCAGGGCCCGTTTACAGAGACCCGCCTGAAATCACTTTGAACCTTAAGTCAGAAGAGATCATCCGGGCTGATAAGAATTTTGGTTTTGAACTTTTCAGGGAAGTATATTCCGTAACCGATGAGACTAACATAATGATCTCACCACTGAGTGTTTCCTATGCCCTGGGAATGACTTATAACGGTGCTGCCGGAACTACGCTCCAGGCTTTTAATGATGTACTCCATTTCGGTGATCTTACTGCACAGGAGGTCAACCAGAGTTATAAGGACCTGATGGATCAGCTGGTCCGGCTGGATAAAAAAGTGGAATTTGCCATAGCTAACAGCATATGGTACCGACTGGGATACGAGGTCCTGACAGAATTCATTGAGACCAACCGGCAGTATTTTGATGCTGAAGTGAAAGAAGTTGATTTTTCAGATCCCGGTACCGTGGACGTTATCAACCAGTGGATAGAGAACAAGACCAATGACAAGATCAAAGATATGCTGGATGAAATTCCCGTTAATGCTAAAATGTACCTGATCAATGCCATATATTTTAATGCCCGGTGGCTGTATGAATTTGAAAAAGACCAGACCTATGAAGGGGATTTTACACTTGCCGGGGGAACTCTGCACAGGACGGACTATATGAAAGTTTCAGGTGATCTTATGTATACCTCAAATGATGATTTCAGGGCAGTGGAACTGCCATATGGGGACAGTACCTTCAGTATGGTAGTTATGTTGCCCGCTGGCGATAAAGTTGTCTCAGACCTGGTAAGCAGTCTTGATGCTGACAACTGGGATGAATGGTTCAATGATTCCAGGGTGACCGGGGTTAATGTCGAGTTGCCAAAATTCAAATATGAGTTCAAGGACCTCCTGAACGATCCGCTCATTACTCTTGGTCTGGGCGTCGCATTTTCGGGTGAAGCGGATTTTACAAAGATCAATCCTGCAGGACTCCTTTACATATCCAGGGTGATCCACCAGACCTTTATCGATGTGCAGGAAGAAGGCACCGAAGCTGCAGCAGCCACAATAGTTGAGATGAAAGAACTCAGTACTGCAGGAAGAGGGAGCCTTATTAACTTTAAAGTGGACAGACCCTTCCTCTATGTCATCAAAGAAAACTCTACCGGAGCAATTGTATTCATAGGAAAGGTCGGAAAGCCTGAATACTCATAGCCGCAGTGCTGACTCAATTAAGACTAAATCATACCGACATGAAAACAATAAGCAGATACATACTGTCCCTACTAATTATAGCAGGGATGTTTCATTCCTGTGAGGATTCCACACCAATTGAAAAGGAAGTTCCCAAAATAAGCCTGAATCTTAAATCGGAAGAAATCATCCGGGCTGATAAAATATTTGGGTTTGAACTTTTCAGGGAGGTTTTTTCTGCTACCGAAGAAACCAATATCATGATCTCCCCGATGAGTGTTTCCTACGCTTTGGGAATGACGTATAATGGCGCTGCGGGGACAACCCTCCAGGCATTCAATGATGTGCTCCATTTCGGTGATCTTACCGAGCAGGAGGTCAACCAGAGTTACAAGGACCTGATGGAACAGCTGGTCCGGCTGGATAAACAGGTGGAGTTTTCCATAGCCAACAGCATCTGGTACCGCCTGGGGTTCGAGGTCCTGTCAGAATTCATTGAGACCAACCGCCAGTATTTCGATGCTGAAGTAAAGGATATTGATTTCAGCGATCCAGGAACAGTGGATGTTATCAATCAATGGATAGAAGACAAGACCAATGATAAGATCAAAGATATGCTGGATTATATCCCGGGAGATGCAGTCATGTACCTGATCAATGCCATCTACTTTAATGCAGTATGGAAATACGAGTTTGAGAAGGAAAATACCTATGAAGGAGATTTCACCCTTGCCGGCGGATCAAATCACCGGACAGACTACATGAGGGTTACCGGCGATTTTATGTATACAATTAATGAAGATTTCACTGCAGTGGAACTCCCTTATGGTGACAGTACATTCAGTATGGTTGTCATGCTTCCTGCAGGAGGAAACGGGGTATCGGACCTGGTTAACAAACTGGATGGGGAAAACTGGAGTTCATGGTTCAGTAATTCAAGCCTGAGCGGTGTACAGGTGGACCTGCCTAAATTCAAATACGAGTTTAAGGACCTTTTAAATGATCCCTTGATTGAGCTGGGTCTGGGGGTGGCATTTTCTGGTGAGGCGGATTTTACAAGGATCAACCCGGCAGGAGGTCTTTTCATCTCCCGCGTGATCCACCAGACCTTTATCGATGTTCAGGAAGAAGGCACCGAAGCAGCTGCGGCCACGATTGTAGAAATCCGTTATTTCAGTTCTGACGGAGGCGGGAGCCCTCAATATTTCAAGGCAGACAGACCCTTCCTCTATGTGATCAAGGAAAACTCTACCGGGGCAATAGTCTTCATAGGCAAGGTAGGGAAACCGGAGTACTCTTAAAGAGCATGATATGAAACCTGTGATCAGATACATATTGTCCGTTCTTATACTAGGTGGGACAGTTACATCATGTGAGGATACTGTACCTGTCGAGCAGGAGATCCCTGAAATAAGTCTGAACCTCAAATCAGAAGAGATCATTCGGGCTGAAAAGATATTCGGCTTCGAACTTTTCAGGGAAGTATTCGCCGTAACCGAAGAAAAAAATATCATGATTTCCCCGATGAGTGTTTCCTATGCACTGGGAATGACCTATAACGGTACTGCGGGTATGACCCTTCAGGCCTTTATTGATGTGCTCCATTTTGGTGATCTCACCGAACAGGAAGTTAACCAGAGTTACAAAGACTTGATGGATCAGCTAATTAATCTGGATGATAAAGTGGAGATTTCCATTGCTAACAGCATCTGGTACTGCTTGGGATTTGAGGTCCTGTCTGAATTCATTGAGACCAACCACCAGTATTTCGACGCTGAAGTTAAAGAGGCTGATTTCAGCGATCCCGGGACCGTAGATGTAATCAATCATTGGATAGAGGATAAAACCAATGATAAGATCAAAGATATGCTGGATTGTATCCCGGCGAATGTAGTAATGTACCTGATCAATGCCATATATTTCAATGCCACCTGGAAATACCAGTTTGAGAAGGACAAGACTTATGAAGGGGATTTCACCCTTGCCGGGGGGACGAACCACAGGACGGATTATATAAGCAGGAAAGGCATGTTCTGTTATACGGAAAATATTGATTTCACTGCTGTTGAGATCCCTTACGGAGACAGTACCTTCAGTATGGTTGTCATGCTCCCTGCTGAGGGAAAGGATATTGCGTACCTTGTGGAAAAACTGGGCGCTGAAAACTGGAACTCATGGTTCGATGACTCCTGGTACACCAGGGTAAAAGTGGATCTGCCCAGGTTCAAATACGAATTTAAGGATTCATTAAATGATCCACTCATTGCTCTTGGCCTGGGTGTTGCATTTTCAGGAGCGGCAGATTTTACAAGGATCAACCCGACTGGAAATCTTTTCATCTCCCGGGTAATCCACCAGACTTTCATAGATGTTCAGGAAGAGGGCACCGAGGCAGCCGCAGCCACCATAGTCGAACTTGCTAAAGGAGGAGGCGGTCCTTATTTCAAGGCCGACAGGCCCTTCCTCTATGTCATCAAAGAAAACTCCACTGGAGCGATAGTGTTTATCGGAAAAGTCGGAAAGCCCGAATACTCCTAGCCTTGATTGTTGTTTTGTCTATATATAAATTACTATAGTTCAGCAAACACTTTCTCAAGCAATGCTTTGGTTGCTTTGATTCCTTCGTCCTCAGAAAGTTGGCTGCCTTCATATTCGATTCCAACGTAACCTTTGAAGCCCGATTCTTTCACGATTTTCATAATTTTAAGAAAATCAGATTCGATTTCATTTCCGTTTTCATCAAATTCATGCGATTTGGCACTGACTCCTTTTGCGTAGGGCATCAGTTCAGCGATACCCTGGTAGCGGTCATATTCATTTATGCAACCTTCAGGACCCATTTCTATGCAGAAATTTCCGAAATCCGGAAGCGTCCCGACATTATCCATTCCCACCTTCTCCATCACTCCGGCAAGCCATTTTCCATCCGAAGAGTAACCCCCGTGATTCTCAACGATGATGTTGATGCCTTTTGTGGCACCATATTCTCCCAATTTGGAAAGTTCCTCGACAGCATTTGCGGTCACTTCCTCAGGGGTACCCTGCCCCGCAGCATTGACACGTATTGAATGGGCACCAAGGAATTGGGCAACATCAACCCATGGATAATGGTTTTCAACAGCAGCCATACGTGCTTCGGGATCAGCATCTCCAAGATTGCCCAATGCATCGCACATAATTAATCCGACACTTACTCCAGCTTCCTCACATTTCTGTTTGAATCCGGTCCAGAAGGCCTGATCAGCAGCCTTGCTATAATAGAAAGTATTCACCAGTTCTATTGAGTGAATCCCATATCCGGCAGCAATGGCAGGAAAATCCACCGGATCCAGTTCACCTTTTAATAAATCATCGGGTGATTCCATAAGCATTCTGCCAAACTCCTGCCAATCCTGAATAGCTTCACCAAAAAAGGATCGGTATAAGGACCATTAAGCCAGTGATATTTGGAAATCAGGGGATTCAGTCTGGTCTTCTGCGGATGCTGAATCCTTAGATGACTTAGACCCGGTATTACAGGACAGAAGGAAAACAGTAGTAATAGCCATGAATAAGATTTTAGACAGTAGAATTTGATTTTTCATGTTCATCGGTTTATGGTTGTTAATGACAATGGATAAAGCGTTTCGTACAAGTTTGTATTGTCAAAGTTACAAAATTCTAAGCCTTGACCATTTTAATTTATACTTACAGTACTTTTAATTTTCTTCGCATATTGGTATGAAGCTTGCCCACCCGTCCCATGCAGGGTGATTGGTTATTCTTGTCGGATTTTTCCCATCTGCATTCATAACGTAGATCTCGAAATTTCTTTCTCTTGTGTTCTGATATACTATAAACTTGCCATCAGGAGACCACATGGGATTTTCATCTCTTTCTGCTGGCTCGGATAATTCCATATCGCCAGTGCCATCTGCATTCATCACGCAAATTCCACCCTGCATAGTCTCGTTAGTTATAACTTTTTTTGCGTAGGCAATCTGCTTACCATCAGGTGACCATACAGGGAAGATTTCAAAATATGGCGTATTTGTAATTCTTGTTTGCTCAGAGCCATCGGAATTCATTGTATATATTTCATAATTCCCATCCCGGTTCGACATAAATACGATCTTGGTTCCATCCGAAGATAAAAAAGGCCTTTCATCACGAGCATTATTGTCAGTTAGTTGTTTTTGTTCTGTTCCATCCATATTCATTACCCAGATTTCGGTTTTTTCATTATAATCTGCTACATAATATATTTGTGACCCGTCACCCGACCATGAGGGATGCTCCATCGGAATATGTGCAAACGTTAACCGGTGTACATTACTGCCATCGATATTCATCAAATAAATATTATAAACTCCATCCCTGTCGCTGAGAAAGGCGATTTTTTCCCCATTAGGAGAAATTGCCGGACAATTGTCCTTAGCAGGATTCTTTGAAAGATTTACAGGTTTATTATTCTCAGGATATTGAATGTAGATTTCCTGGTTGTCATTTCTGCCAGAGTAAAACAGGATCGGATATTCCTGACCCAACAAATCAATACAGAGTAGAAGGAAAAGGAATATAAAGGCTTTTTTTGGTACCATATTATTTAGGATAGCCACAATTTCCGGGTATAAATTCTTTGCCAATATAGTTTTATGTTTATGCATACCTTCTTGCTGGTGCTTCAATATATTTTTTCATCTTCTGTAAAAGTTAGCATGAAGCCCTAATGTCCTGGAAAGAAATTTCATTCAGCTGTTGTTATTATTCCACTTGATGTAATTCCGTTCTCATTAAATGATTCTATTGAAAAATAATATTCCTGATTTGCATTCAGACTATTTATTACAAGCAATGTATCTTGATATACGATATAATTATGATATAATTTATTTTTATCAGTACCATAGCTGATGTTATAACCCGTTGCATTTTCAGATTTATTCCACTTAAGTCTTATGCTTCGTCTGTCCTCCTGATCTCTGATTGCCTCAAATTTGTTGACCGTTGCAGGAAAATCTCCATCACCATTGCCAAACACCCTGAATCCACTAAGCGCAAAATGTCCACCGGGTACTTCAATATTATTAATTCTCAAGTATCTGCAAGTCACTTTTTCAGGGAACTGTGTATAATCGTGTGAATTATCTGATTGGTTATCCGATTTATCTACTAATAATTCCCATCCAATATTGTCATTGGAATACTCAATGGTATATTGGAACTGCAAGTTTCTTTGTCTTCCATGAATTTCAGTGTTGTGTTCGGCAAAGTTAATTTGTACTGAATATGCATTGAATTGCCCACCCAGATCAATACTTGCATATTCATTGGAATCACCACTTTTTGCCGCCCAATAAGTCCTGATGTCTTCGTCTGTCATGTTTGCAGGCGGGAGAGAATCAATAGATGAGGATACCTCCACTTTTTTATTGTAAGACAGTAACATCCATCCGGGAAATACATCCTCAAAACTTTCAATCTTATTATGAGGAATTATCAGAGGGTAATCACCATACTTAGTTATCGTATGCAGCGTGCCTTGTTCGTCAAAGAAAGTCGGGTATAAACCTAACCTCCGCTCAAATATATGTTTCATTGAAATAGTGATTGTTCCGATGTGCCAGTAATTGCCTGATTTGTCCTTAAAAGTACTTCCGTGTCCGGCTCCGGCAATAAAACCTTCCGGCTTATAGGCAAATGGATTATGTGGCGAAAGACTATATGGTCCCAGTGGTTTTTCTGATGTATAAACACCATCTGAGTAGCTTTTATATTCGGTTCCGGGACCGGAATATTGCAGGTAATATTTCCCATTATATTTATTCATCCATGCACCTTCAATCCATGGACTTACTTCCTTCCTGGTGTTATAATCTCCCGGCACTTCCCAGCCATACTGAGAAGGATTGGCAAAGATTAATTCTTCAGGATCTCCAATAAATGATAAATTATTGTTGTATTCTATTTCTATACCATAAATAGGAGCTTCATTTGAACAGCCCCAGTATAAATACAGGCGATTGTCATCATCTAAAAAAAATGCCGGATCCCAAACCGGAAATTCCAACTCTTCTTTAGCAATACTCCATTTTCCCGTTAAAGGATCTGCTGTTTTATAGATAGTACTTTTCTCACGCGAAGAAGCCAGAAAATACAAGGTGTCGTTTAAAGCAATTGCTGTGGGAGCATATTCCTCCACCGGTATTTCGTTTGATTCTATAAACACCCAATTGATCAAATCATCTGAATGCCAATATCCTCCTGATTTTGATGCAAATAAATAGTATTTGTCTTTGAACATGATAACAGAAGGGTCTGCTGCTTCTCTTCTTGATGGCTCCTCCAGACAAAACCTGTAACTCAGATTTACCGGATTGCAAATAGTCTCAAAATCAATTTGTTCTGTTTCAGATCTGTCCTGACAAGCCATTAGTAAGGCAATCATTATAAATACTGTACCTGAATGTTTCATGGTTATTTTTTTATG
Source organism: uncultured Bacteroidaceae bacterium (assembly GCA_964540005.1). Classification (GTDB taxonomy): domain Bacteria; phylum Bacteroidota; class Bacteroidia; order Bacteroidales; family SM23-62; genus CAZILN01. The sequence goes on from CAZILN010000143.1 coordinate 7,628, forward strand.
TGTATTTCTGTCCTGAAAAATCTTACGTAACTATATTGCCGAAAGTACATTAATAGGGCTTACTCAGTTTCTCTTTTTAAAGACCATTATAAAGGGCTGCTCGTATCCCTCATAATTCCTGGATATTCGAATGAGTTCAAAACCACAATCGATTATATCTGAGATCTCTTTTTCCAGGGGTGATGCGTTCCATCCGTATTTTTGCCTGATTGAATCCAGATATTCATAATCATCCGGCTGAGGATTAATAACATAAAACAATCCATCATCTTTCAGGTTTTCATGTACATCCATAATGAACTTCCGGGGTTCCTTCAGATATGAATATGTCCGCACCATCAGAATTTTATCAAATATACTATCAGGCAAATTAGTTTTCGTGTCAGTACCATTGATGACAATGAATTTATTTGTAAATGGTCTGCCGTTGACTTCCTGATAGAAATCTACCACTGTATCGATACTTTGTTGATTACAAACTGAAGTATCAATATCCTGAATATAAAAGGTTAAGCTGTCGTTAAAAATTGACAACATAGCTTCTATGTATCCGTTACCAGCACCAATATCTGCAATTATTTCACCTTTATTGAATTTTATAGATCCAACACATCTGTCATCAAGTGTCTTTTTTATTTCTTCCTTACTATATAAAAACGGATAGCCATCGTATGGCTGCATCGAACCGGAATCAACAGGAGTTTTGCAGGCATACAAATTAAGAAACGAAAGAATAATCAGCATTATACTTTTAGTTTGTTTTAAATCCATGGCTTATTATTATCTGGTTTTTACTAAAACTGTTCAGCCCTGCCGGATCCTGTGCATGCGTAGTTTGGTGTTGATACCTTATTTGCCATTTCTTTCAGCTAATACTATACAATGTGTTCCATTTACCTTTGTAATTATTTTGCCTGATTCATTTTTAAAGTATTTATTCTCAAGCGTATTTGCATCAAGATGCTCAAGAAGATGTAAGTGAAAGAAATTAAGAAAACTTTCTATTTCACCTTCTTCAATTCCAAAAGTCCATTTTTCATTATCCTTTTTTACTCTATTATAGATTGCACTTTCTCCGTAATATTTGTGCTCCTGTCTCAGAACAGAAGCATGGATATAATCAAAAACTATTAAACTGCCAGGTGCGGAATAATCATAGAAAAGTTTAAATATTTCATCGACAGTATTATGGGATAAATACATAGTGAGTCCTTCAAGTATAAATAAGGTCTTTATATTTTTATTGAATTTAATGTCATCTAATCTTGTATTTATATCTTCTTTATCAAAGTCAATTGATATATATATATTATTCTCGGGGTTTTTTATCTTTCGTTTTTTCAGTTGTTTTTCCTTTGCATTTTGAGTATAGTATATATCTATTTCATATACGTTACTATTTCCAGTTGAATTTCGAAATCTGATAGCTCTCGAATCAAATCCTGCACCCATAATCAATACCTGCTTGAATCCGTTTTTTATCGCATATTCAAAAACACTGTCAAAATATTTTGTTCTTGCTATTACATAAGGGTATATGCCTTTTGGAGATATTCTGCCTTTTAAATTGAGAATCTTAAGTTTTAACAGCAGTTTTATAAATCGTGGCAATAGCTGAACAGCAATATAATCATCATATTTATAATATGAGTTTTTCTCTAAATAAGATGCTGCTCTACATAGACATGTATAGGCCGCTGTCCTTGAGCTTCTGATCTGTACTGCTCGTTTATTCTTCATTTATCCTTAAGGCATTTTACATATCGGTTCTTTACATTCGCAGTTGGTGCGGGTGCTTTTTTATCGATTCACATATGCGTCAGGGCACCACCGAGTCTTCTAATATCAGAAGGTGTTATTATCCAGCTCGATGTTTTAGTATCAAAATTTCCAAGTTCCTGCAATTCGCGGTATTGTTCTTCCGTTAATAGCTCAATGCCCATGGCAGCTGCCAAATCCATAGCGCTATTTTCTGGTTTATGTTCTTTCCTTGCCTCGAGCGCTTCAAGGTCGTAACATACACTTCTGCGGCCTTTAGGACTTTCCGCTGAACAATCGTAAAAAATGTATTCGCCCGTTTTTTTATCATGACCAATAACATCCGGTTCACCGCCTGTTCTTTCCATTTCATTGAGCGACCACAGTTTTTCAGTATTAGCTTCCAGCTTTGCATGTAGTTTAGCCCATTCAAGACCCTTATGGC
>CAZILN010000144.1:0-6041 GCA_964540005.1 uncultured Bacteroidaceae bacterium
CAGATCCCCAGTTGTTCCGATTCATGCTGATTACCCTGTTCAATCATTTCGCCAAAAGCCAGATCATGGGGATGGATGCCGTGTATGTCCATTTAGCTGAGAAATATTATATCCCCGAAGCAGACTGGAGCGACGAGGAATTCATAGCTAAACTGAAGGAAAGGGTTGAGAAACTGAGCCCAACCCTCATAGGTAAAGTGGCAACAGACATCCAACTGGTACATGTTCAAAGCGATCATATGATCCAGGCCGCCGAAGACGAAGAACTGAAAAAGAATCCATACGTGGGCGATTTCTTCCAGCTGCATGATGTCAAGGCCAGATATATTATATTGTATTTCTGGGAAGTCAATTGCGGTCACTGTAAAAAGCAGACCCCTATTCTCTATGATGTATACCAGAGGCTCAAGGAAAAGGATGTTGAAGTTGTGGCAGTTCATACACTCGGCGGTGAAGAAGGAAAAGTTCAATGGATCGATCATGTGAATGAGAAGGGATATTATGACTGGATAAACTGCTGGAATCCATATGATTTTGCCTATAAAGACATCTATGACGTTGCTTCAACTCCTCAACTGTTCATTCTCGATGAGAACAAAAAGATCGTGGCCAAGAAAATAAGCCCTGAACAGGCTGAACAGATAATAAATGCACTCATTGAGAAAGAAGATGCAGACTAAATCAGCCAAAAAACAAAATATTAGCTTACAGCTTGAAGACGGGTCAGAATTCTCAGGCTATTCCTTTGGACATGAACGGTCAGTTTCAGGCGAAGTAGTATTCAATACTGCAATGACTGGTTACCCCGAGAGCCTTACAGACCCTTCCTATAAGGGACAGCTCCTTGTTCTCACTTACCCGCTTATAGGCAATTACGGGGTCCCTGACGATCTTGTCGAAGACGAGATGCACAAGTTCTTCGAATCGGACCGCCTGCATATATCCGGACTGATAGTATCGGATTATTCCTTTGAATACAGCCACTGGAATGCTAACCGGAGCCTGGCTGACTGGTTAAAGACTCATGAAATTCCGGGAATTTACGGAATTGATACCAGGCAGCTGACAAAGATCCTGCGGGAAAAAGGTACCATGCTGGGCAAGATCATATATGAGAACAATGAGGTGGACATGTATGACCCCAACAAGTACAACCTGGTAGCCCAGGTAAGTATCCCGGAAAAAGAGGTTTACGGAAAGGGTAAGCACAGGATTTTACTGGTCGATTGTGGTGTAAAGTATAATATTATCAGGTACCTGCTACAAAGGGATACCACAGTGATCCGCGTACCCTGGGATTATAATTTCCTTGATGAAGAATATGACGGCCTGTTTATCACCAATGGTCCGGGTGACCCCAAGCAGTGCACTGTTACTATTGAGAATTTGCAGCAAGCCTTTGCCATGGATGTGCCCATCATGGGTATCTGCCTTGGCAACCAGCTGATGGCCCTTGCCTCAGGTGCCGATACCTATAAACTGAAATACGGCCATCGCAGCCATAATCAGCCCGTGATCCAGTATGGGACCAAACAGGCATTTATCACCTCCCAGAATCACGGTTTTGCCATAAATAACGATACCCTGAACCCAGATTGGGAGCCTTACTTTATCAATCTGAACGATGGAACAAATGAAGGGATGAAGCATAAAACCAAACCCTTCTTTTCCACCCAGTTCCACCCCGAAGCATCGGGCGGTCCTACAGATACGGATTTTTTATTCGACCAGTTTGTTGAAACAATAGAGAAACACACTAGCTGAAATTACTATTGGAGTACTTAATCCTATCAATTACATATTCCCATATTAGGATTTATACTGGAATAAGAGTATTTTTATTTATCCATCCTCTCATCCAAGGATAAATACCTTTCAATAATATCAGTGGTTTCATTTCAGGACAGATTATAATATATATACGATCATATGAATAAAATGTATAAATATTCCTGATCATGAAACAAACTTGAAAAATTTAAACCTGTGAAAAGAATAATATTTTTCTTAATTATTACTCTTGTCATAATTGGTTGTAACAAGCAAATGGTTGCAACCAAGTATGAAAATCAGTTATTTATAACCAAGAAATACGTTGGACAACTTGAATATTACTACTATGATGGTAAATACACCAATGTTGTTACTAATCAGGCATATTTCAAAGTATGTGAGGATATATTTATCCCTGACAGTGCTCATTGTTACATAAGGACCTGTAAATGCTTTCATGATGTTCATCCGGATATTAAGAAGAATCTTGAACGTAATTACTTCTCTTATAACCACGAAGAGTATCGTGTTAAAACCTGGTAATTATCACTCCCGTTGAAAAATCCTCTCAGGTTCGTACCTGTCCCGTTCCGTAAATGATGTACTTTGTGGTTGTTAATTCCTTAAGTCCCATGGGCCCCCTGGCGTGAAGTTTCTGGGTGCTGATACCTATTTCTGCACCAAATCCGAATTCAAATCCGTCTGTAAACCGGGTAGAGGCATTTACATAGACGGCTGCCGAGTTAACCCTGTCAAGGAAAATACCGGATGTGCTGTAGTTTTCAGTAACTATGCATTCTGAATGGCTTGATCCGTACTTATGGATATGGTCTATTGCTTCCTCTGCAGAGCTAACAACCTTAACAGAGATGATCAGGTCAAGATATTCAGTATAATAATCCTGATCGCTGGCCGGTTTTGCATATGGGACCAGTTGCCTCACCAGTTCATCCCCCCTTATTTCAACATTATTTTCCTTCAATTCCTTACACACCTCAGGTATGAATTCCCCGGCGATTGATTCATGTACGAGCAGGCTTTCCGCTGCATTGCAAACTCCCGGCCGGTGTGTTTTTGCATTGACTGTTATGGCTATCGCTTTTTCAATGTCAGCATCCTTATCCACATAAATATGGCAGTTCCCGACTCCCGTTTCAATGACCGGTACGGTACTGTTCTGAACTACTGCATTTATCAGTCCGGCCCCACCCCTTGGGATCAGTATATCCAGGTAATCATTGAGCTTCATCAGTTCCAAGGCTGTTTCCCGGGATGTATCTTCTATTAGTTGCAGGGAATCCTCGGGGAGATTACTTTTCTTCAGCTCTTTCCTTATAATATCTGTCAGGGCCTTATTGGATTCAAGGGCTTCACTGCCCCCTCTCAGTATGGCAACATTTCCTGTTTTCAGACACAGCCCAAATACATCAACAGTAACATTAGGCCTGGATTCGTATATGATACCGATAACCCCCAGTGACACCCTTTTCTGCCCGATGAGCAGTCCGTTAGGCCTCCTTCTCATTTGCAGGACTTCTCCTACGGGGTCTTCCAGTAAGGCAATCTGCTCCAGTCCATGAGCCATATCATCTATACGCTTTTCATCAAGCATCAAACGGTCGATAATGGCCCCTGCCAATCCTTTTTTTTCTGCTGCAATGAGGTCTTCCCTATTTGCGCTAATGATAGCAGTTTTTTCATTTCTCAGGCTTTCTGCCACATCCTTAAGAACCCTGTTTTTATCCTGTTCAAAAGCTGTGGCCAGGATATAACTGGCCGCCTTTGCCCTTATCCCTATATCTGTCAATTCCTTCATATCTGTTTTGAGATTTACTGTTTATCTGAAATGAAACAGGTCCCGATTTCCTCACCGGCCAGGATCTTCAAAATATTTTCCGGTTCACTTCCATTAATGATTGCCATATCGACCCCGTTTCCCGTACATATCCTTGCAGCGGCAATCTTTGTTTTCATACCTCCTTTTGTAAATGATGAGGTACTGCCTTCTGCATATTGTTCAATTTCATCAGTTATCTCCATTACGTTCCTGATAATCTCGGCCGGTTTCCCGTTCCTCGGATCTCCGGTGTAAAGGCCATCAATATCTGACAGGATGATCAGCAGGTCTGCTTCAAGCAGTACAGCCACTTTGGCCGAAAGGGTATCATTATCGCCGAATTGTATCTCTTCGGTTGCTATGGTATCGTTCTCATTTACAATCGGGATGATCCTCATCCGGATCAATTCATTCAATGTATTTCTGGCATTTAACCCTCTGACCTGATCGTCCATTCCATCTCTTGTAAGGAGTACCTGTGCCACCATCTGGTTATACTGATCAAAGAATTTCTGGTAGATTCTGATAAGTTCGGCCTGTCCGATAGCTGCCAGGGCCTGCCTGGGAACCAGCCCGGCCGGTGCTTCATCCATCTTCAGGCGGCCGGCACCCACACCAATGGCCCCCGATGATACCAGCACAAGTTCCTTCCCTGAATTGATCACATCAGACATGACCATGCTCAATTTTTCAAGACGGCTGAAGTTCATCTTCCCGTTCCTGAACGATATAGTCGATGTCCCGAGTTTGATGACTATTCTGTTTATATTTTTGCAATATTCTCTCATGCTGTTTCCCCCAACAATTTCGAATAAGCTTCCCGGATAAACTTATAATCAAGGGTTCCCATCAGCTTATTCATTTTCTCATTTATTTGTTCACTGCAAAGGTTTCCCATACTGCCTTCATGAGTATATAAGACTGTCTCCCCGGCTCTGAATTCCTCATTTTTTATTTTCCTGGCAACGATCCGGTATGCCTCCCTGAATGGGGTACCGTCTGTAACCAGCCTGTTTACCTCTTCAACACTGGTAACATAGCGGTATATATCATCGATAGCAATCTCCCTGTTAACTTCTATTCCTTCTGTTGCCTTGGTAAGTATCTGTAATACAGATCCCAGCTCCTGGAAAGCCGGAAACAGCAATTCTTTAACTACCTGGTAATCCCTGTGATAACCTGAGGGGAGGTTGTTAATGATCATCCCGATATCATAGGGAAGAGCCTGAAGCCTGTTGCATTTGGCCCTGATTAGTTCAAACACATCAGGATTCTTCTTGTGGGGCATGATACTGGACCCGGTAGTAAACTCATCGGGTAAGGTTATAAACCCGAAATTCTGACTGTTGTACAGGCAAAGATCCGTGGCAAAACGGCTGATGGTACCACACAAAACAGAAATAGCCTGTGCCGTGCATTGCTCAATTTTTCCCCTGGACATCTGGGCATTCACAACATTATATCTAAGGTCCTCAAAAGCAAGCAATTCAGTTGTGAACCTGCGGTTCAGGGGTAAGGAAGTGCCGTAGCCGGCAGCCGATCCAAGGGGGTTCTGGTTGGCAAGTTTCCAGGCGGCAGACAGCATGATCATATCATCTGCAAGCCCCTCTGCATACGCTCCGAACCACAATCCGAAAGAACTGGGCATGGCTACCTGGAAATGAGTGTACCCCGGCAGGAATTCCTCTTTTGTCTCCTCAGATCTTTCAAGCAGCAACTTAAATAATCTATGGACCATCTCAGATATCTCACTCAACTCTTCCCGTATAAGTAACTGAATATCCAGCAATACCTGGTCATTCCTTGAGCGCCCCGTATGTACCTTTTTCCCTGTATCACCCAATTTATCTGTCAGCATCTTTTCAAGCTGGGAATGAACATCCTCTATCCCCTCATCAATTGTAAATCTGCCCTCTTCAATAATCCTGTGAATCATTCTCAATTCAGAAACCAGTTTTTCTGATTCATCCCCGGATATCAACTCTACTTTCTCCAGCATTTTTACGTGGGCAATGGAACCTATGACATCATGAGAGGCGATCATTATATCCAGTTCCCTGTCACGCCCAATGGTAAATTTTTCTATCTCAGCGTTCAACTGATATCCTTTATCCCAGGTTTTCATTACAATTTTTTGTTTTATATTTTTAACCCGCTCAATAATTCAATGTATGTTGAGATCCCCTCATGCAATTCGGATATTTTAATATACTCATCGGCTGTATGGGACCTGGCAGAGTCACCCGGACCGATTTTTATGCTCTCGAATGGCATAACAGCCTGGTCTGACAGGGTAGCCGATCCGAAATACTCCAGTCCCAGCGAGATACCTTTCCTAACCACAGGATGCTCCATAGGTATGGATGATGAATTCAGGCGGTAGGACCTTGGCAGAGCTTTGCTCTCCAAATGCTCCTGTATGATAGCATGA
>CAZILN010000145.1:0-3686 GCA_964540005.1 uncultured Bacteroidaceae bacterium
GTAATCACTTGTTGTCAGTGAATAACCTATTGGATGGTCCTCAAAATAATCAGAAGGTTCAGCTGAGAATTCATTATTCATTGAACGGCTGAACAGGTATTCAACACTGATCTGATCTATCGGCTTTGGAAAACTGCCGGAAATCTTCCCGGACAGCGAGGCAGGGAATGACTTGCTGATCCTCAGGGCCAGGTCCTTATTCCCGCTATTAAGTAATGAATAGTACAGATATTCCAGTGCCACAGGGTCTGCTTTATTGAAATCCAGGGCCTGGCTGAAATGCCTGGCTGCCAGGCGGTAATTTTCAATGTGGAAGTAGGCCAGTCCAACCCTCATACGCAGATAATAATAGTCTGTTTCAGTACTGTAGGTGCTGTTGAACATACTGATCAGGCTATCCCATTTTTCTTCTGTATACAGCCTGTAGGATTCTTTATCAATGCTCCTGAAATCATTGAATTCCTGGGCCCTCAGTGAATGTTGAAAAAGGCAGCACAGCAGTACTATGAATCCTGTTCGCAACATAAAGCTTTGATATTCAAATTTTTAGATTTAACCTCAAATTCCGTGATACCCTCTTCGCCTATCAGCAGTGTAAACTCAATGGTCTTTAATAATTTCCCAAAGAAAATATTGCGGGCCGCTGATTTGAGCCTTATCTGCTCAGGAGACATTTCGTTGTCTATCCAGTCATATTTCAGTTCATAGGAGGAATGCTGGAATTCCCAGAAAGGTGCACATACATCCTGCAAACTCAACAGGGGCTGCCTGTAAATAAGATTCAGGGGATACCTGTCTTCCAGGACCATATCCTGGTAATAACCCAGCTGAAGCTTGAATACTGCCAGGAAAAAGTAATACAGCAGGGATCTTTTGTCTCCTTCAAAATGCCTGAAATAGAGCAGGTTGTTATCGCTTGTGAAATATGCTTTTGATTCTGTGTCCAGGCACCTGATAATGGTATTGTTGAAGGCATCGGTGTAGACCTCCCAGGTGTCAGAACGTTCCAGCCCGTTTTTCTGATAGCGGAAACAAAGCTTTCTTCCGGGTATCAGCCTGAAGGCCTGCTGAAGCAGGTCATTAGTATCCGTATTGGATACCTGCTGCCTTAAGGCGGGATAATCAAATGACTGCAGACTGAATGATCCCTCGCTGTGACTGATATAATAGCTGAAGGGATAAAGCAGGGTCGGTGAACCGATATAAGGTGTTTCCTGGAACTGGATGTGCAGGTGGGGATAGGGTGATCTGCCCGAATTGCCACAACGGGCGATTTCATCACCTTCCCTGACCTTATCTCCTTCTTTAACAGTGATTGAGCCGGGTTTCAGGTGGTTGAGTGAGGCAAACAGATTGTCTTTATGTTTTATAATAAGCGTATTTCCCCAGTTTTCCCTTGTATTCACATCACCTACCCGGTTATCCTCAATATCATCTGTCAGGTATTCTATGGTTCCGTCTGCAGGGGCCAGCACTGCCTTATCATAACAGAGATAATCAGTCACCAGGTCACCGCTTCCGGTAAACTGTTTGTTATTCTGATCTGTTATAACGAAATCCCAGGCATACCTCCATTCTCCCTTATGGGTGTGTTCCCCGTCGTGGGCCTGGGATACTGACCATGTACCGTAGAAAGGTAGTTTAACCGGCACCTGTTCATGATGCCTGAACCTGATCACATCGTTATGATAGGAATAGAGGTTCTTCTCCGGAGAGTTTTGCTGTATCAGAACCTCTGCGAGACCGGGTGAAGGAGACATCCTGAATTTCAGGGCATAGAGGAACAACAGGACGATCAGGTTAAAGGGAAGGGAGTATATAGGCAGTCTGAAAACCGCAAAAACATTGGCGAGGCTGATGGTGATCATAGCTACAATGGGTATCAGCAGTAGTATCCAGGCATAGGAGAACCTGGATGGTATGATAAAAAATCCTCCAACCGCGATGGCAGTGAGTATGTAATTAAACCCGATATAGCTGTATCCCAGCTCGGAAATATCTGCCCCTATCAGCTTATAGAAAATGTAAGCCGTGTAGAATCCAAGGAGGGAGAGGGTAAATGAGATCCTGGAAAACAGTAACAATCCAATGGCAAGAAGTATCCCTGAGAGTAGATTATACTGGAAGAGTATGGCCCCCAGGCTGATAAAATAGGTGCGCAATGAAACTGCAATATCCAGGTTGTTCCACCACTCATAGATACTGACCAGGACCGGTCCGCCTAAAATGTACAGATCATTGAATGTGTATATCCCTCTTTCACTGATACCCAGGACAGAAAATTCCTTTGTGGCAATCGTCATGGTCCATATTGCCAGAAGGAAGGGGACACTTAGAAATGGAAGAGCATATTTCCCTATTACCCCCTGCAGTGAAACTGCTATAAGCAGGGTCATCACGGCTGCAAGGCATACAATAATGATGAGCAATAGACCGGGCTGAAAATATACCCCCAGCCCGAGTCCGACCAGGAGAGAGTTGAATCCATAATATCCTCTGGAGATCAATTTTCTGTCAAAACCAATTAAAACGCCTGCAAGGTTGGTAGTTAGTACCGACAGTAACCCGAGCAGTCCGGCATACAGATCGATAAAACTTACCAGGAATATTATAATAGCAAAAACACGGTTATCGGAGAAGAATACCTGTCCGTAACTATTCTGTATTCCTTTCAGAAATAAGAGAATATTCTCTTTTGTTCTCATAAACGAATGAACAATTATTTGTTAAGATGATCCGGTAAGCTTTCCTGTCCACGTATGACTTCCATATTTTCCTTCTTCCGTATCAGGTGTACTTTTCCCTTCTCATCAATAAGCACAACATTGGGCCTGAGTGTGATGAACTGCATCCACTGTGTCATGTTATAGGCTCCTATGCGTTTAACCACAAAATGATCCCCTTTTTTAAGTAATGGAAAAGCAATGGATTCCCTTAATACATCAATATTCATGCATAGGGGGCCAAAGAGGGTGGTCTCTTCAAGGTAATCAGATACTTCTGAAACAGGGAACACTTCATGTTCATACCAGAAAGATGTAAACAGCAGGTTGACACCCACATCAACAATGGTAGCCCTGTTCCCGTCAGACAGGCGCTTATTGGCAATAACGGTTCCCAGCAGGGAACCTGCATCATCGATCAGGGCCCGCCCTGTTTCAAGTATTAATGTTGGTAATTGCCGTGGATTAAGTTCAGAATTTAATAGGCCGGATGTAATGGCTACGGCATAATCATCAAATGAGGGCGTTGTATCTGAACCTGGATAATAGGCTCCTTTAAGGGTATTACGAGTAGCAAATCCTCCACCCATATCTATATACCTGATACCTGTGCCGTATTTTCTTTCTATTCCGACAGCCAGATCGGCAAGTTTTCCTGCAGCAATTTTGTAGGAGCCGGTGGTCATCATATAGGTGCCTATATGACAGTGTAAGCCTACCAGTTCTAACTGGTCATTGATCATGATCCTGTTAATGGCATCCCAGGCATCTCCGTTTTCATAGTTGAAACCGAATCGGTCCCAGATAGGATATACTCCTGTATCCATATTAACACGGATGGCCACTTTGGGTTTCTTTTCCCGGTTCTTGGCAATTTCTGTGATGGAGTACATTTCATCAAAATGATCAATATGGATCAGTGAATCATTCTGTATGGCCTTGAGCAAGTCTTCCTGGTTTTTA
>CAZILN010000146.1:0-4437 GCA_964540005.1 uncultured Bacteroidaceae bacterium
TCACTTAATACTTATGCTTGTACGAATTTTCTCATAACCAGGGGAGCATCATTAACGGGATCAACGATGATCACCTACGCGGCAGATTCACATGTATTGTACGGAGAACTTTACTTCACACCTTCAGAGGATCATCTTCCGGGAAGCCTGCTTGATATATATGAATGGGATACCGGGAAATACCTCGGAAAGATCAAACAGGTGGAGCACACCTATTCTGTAGTTGGTAATATGAATGAGCACCAGGTTGCTATCGGTGAGACAACTTATGGCGGCAGAAGCGAATTAAGGGATACAACAGGGATTATTGACTATGGGAGCCTGATGTATATCACCCTGCAGCGTGCCGAATCAGCCCGTGAGGCCATACAGATTATGGGTGATCTTGTAGCAGAATACGGATACTGCAGCTCCGGAGAATCATTTTCAATATCCGACAAGGATGAAGTCTGGATCATGGAACTGATCGGTAAGGGTACGGGAAACAAAGGCGCGGTATGGGTCGCCCGTAAGATTCCTGACGGATATGTGTGCGCTCATGCCAACCAGGCCAGGATACAGACGTTCCCTCTTGAGGATCCTGAGAATTGCCTGTACGCAGAAGATGTCATTTCTTTTGCAAAGAAAATGAAATATTATAAGGGTAATGATGAGGATTTTAGCTTTTCCGATGCTTATGCCCCGGTTGATTTTGGAGGAGCACGCTATTGTGAAGCCAGGGTATGGTCGTTCTTTGAAAAGATACATCCGGATATGGACCGGTACCTTGACTATGCAAAAGGTGAAAACCTTGAAAACAGGATGCCCTTATGGATCAAACCGGACAGGAAATTATCTGCTTCAGATATGATGCATTTTATGCGCGACCATTATGAAGGCACCCCGCTGGATATGACACAGGATATTGGAGCGGGTCCATACAGGCTCCCTTACCGGTGGAGGCCTTTAACCTGGTCGGTAGGAGATGAAACATACTGTAACGAACGGGCCACTGCTACGCAGCAAACCGGTTTTTCATTCATTGCCGAATCCCGTAATTGGTTGCCGGACTGGGTCGGGGGAATTTTCTGGTTTGGAGTCGATGATGCGTCCACCGCGGTTTACACTCCTATGTATTGCGGCATGACCCGCGTTCCGGATAACTTTGCTGAAGGCAACGGAGACATGCTGAAGTATTCTCCCACTTCGGCATTCTGGGTATTTAACCAAGTTTCCAATTTCTGTTATCTCAGGTATGATGTAATGACCAAAGATGTTATTAAAATCCAGTCTGAGCTGGAAAACAAATATATCAGGGAAACAGCCGTCGTTGATCGCATTGCAAAAGAACTCTTTGAATCGGATCCGGAAGGGGCCCGCGAGATGCTTACCGATTATTCGGTCCGCATGGGAGAAAATACCTTTGATCGATGGAAGGAGCTGAGTAATTTCCTGCTTGTGAAATTCATTGACGGGAATATTAAGAAAGAAGAGGATGGTAAATTCCTTTATAACGGGATGGGCGGTAAGGTACCTGCCAATCCTGATCAGCCGGGATACCCTGACTGGTGGTATAAAAAAATTGCAGAACAGGACGGTGAGAAGCTGAAAGTTATCGGATCAGGTCATTAGAATTGAAATAAGCAGCAATTGTTAAAATATTCATTTGCTATTCATAACTATATAAAAAATTATTTGTAATATTGCGCTCTGTTTGAAAAAAAGCATATGCCTCGCTAAATAGTATCTGTGATGGAATTAATGAAAGTAGTCGATAAAGAATTTGCACCAAAAACGGAATTACCTGATTTTAAAAGCGGTGATACTATTACTGTGCATTATAAAATCAGGGAAGGTAACAAGGAAAGGATTCAGCAATTCCGCGGAGTGGTCCTGCAAAGAAGAGGATCCAGAATTACTGAGACCTTCACTGTAAGAAAAATGTCAGGTAATATTGGAGTAGAAAGGATCTTTCCTTCCAGTTCTCCCTTTATTGAAAAGATTGAGGTCAATAAGAAAGGAAGCGTCCGCCGCGCCAGGATCTTTTATCTGCGTGGACGAACGGGCAAGAAAGCAAGAATTCAGGAAAAAAGATTTTAATATAGAAGCTGTCCGGAAGGGCGGCTTTTTTTGTATCCTATATCCCAGAAGATATTTTTAGTAATCAAACAGAAAAGCTGCCCGGCCTGACGACTCTCCATAATAAACATCACGAGGAAAGAGATGACAGGATATTACTAGTTGGAGCCTATCCTAACGGCTTTTATCCAATCAGAGGGTCGAAAGAGTTGATGGATTGAGAGGATATTACTATTTGGAGCCTGACATTGCGTTTAAGGTCTCTAATCCTTAAAGAGGGTTGAAGAAAGAAATGTTAGGATATTATTTTATGAGGCCTGATATCACGCTAGTTATATAGCCTTATAAATTAATATCCTAATTACTTACAGACTATCAGCTCTTTCACGGGCCTTCTGAAGTATCCCTTCGGCTTTTTCGTCTGCCTCTTCCTGCAGTTTTTCTGATCTGTTTTCAGCCGTCTTGACCAGCTGCTTCTTATACTCCTGAGCCGCTCTTTTCTTGACGGGATTGCTTCCTGCATCCGATATCCTCTTGTCTCCTTCCGCTTTGGCCTGGTCAACCAGCTCATCCCCTGCCCTCTTGGCTGCATCGCGGACCTTCTGTGCCTCTTCTTCGGCTTCCTTCATTATTTTAGCTTTCTGTTCATCGACATTCTCCCGCACTTCCTGTTTCACTTCCCGGACCTGCTCCTGTACCTGTTCCTTAACCTGCTCTGTGGCCTGCTGTCTTACTGAACCCCCACTTCCCATTCCGAACACCGGGGATACTTCGGGATCATCAACCATTCCAGATACCAGGAAATTCATATCAATGTTGCTGCCTGTTGCCAGGCTGATTCCCTGGTCCCCGGCCAGGGAACTGAGACCGTCAAGGGCGGAGCCGGCACCGGATCCCAGTGAGGATTTGGGCACGCTCATGGCAATATTAAAGTTCATGGTTTTGTCTATTCCCTGGTCACCGCTTACTTTCAATACGTTTCTGCCGAGCTTTACATCAAAGGGGTCAACATACACCCTGCCGTTACGGATCTCAAAATCAATATCCAGGTCATTCATGCTAAGGGTCTTATATTTATCCGATTTCAGGATATCCCCTATCTTGTTGAACACCTTTGAGTTGTCCAAAACTATATTGTTGGACTGCAGCCGCCCGGCTCCCACAACTGTATTCATCATGGGTTCCATATTGGGAGCAAGGAAACTGGTGAAATCCAGCTTAATACTAACATTTCCCGTGGCATTCTTTGCCGCAGGTGCCAGTTGCTGGACCGTATTGAAGGTTTCAAAGGCCTGAGGAATATCTATATGTTCCATATCAAAATGGAAATCCACCATGGGTGTGGTAATATCCTGTGTGTTATATTCTCCGTTCATAACCATGGATCCGTCCAGGAGCTCCATGCCCAGTTTGGTAAGTATGACCTTTTGATCGACAACCTCTATCATTCCGACGATGTTGTCGATTTCCATCTTATCATATTTGACCTTTTTCAGATTCGAATTCAGCTTGAAATGGATGTTACCGGGTACTTCCACAACGGTCATCTCCACGGTGTCCTCCACAACCACCTCAGGTTCTTCTTCTTCACTTTCAGGAATTAATTCATTAGCATCAAGGAGGTTGGATGAGAGGTCAAGGTTTCCGCTTATGGTTCCGTCGTTAAAAACAAAGGGGATGAAATTTTCAACTCTTCCCTTGAGTGAAATATCGCTGACTCCCATCAACAGGTAAAACTCCTGCAATTCAACGAACTTAGGTGAGAAGAGCATGGTTGTTCTGCTGATACTTACCGGGACAGGTACATCGGGTGAATTGAAATCAAAATCAGTCAGGGTAATCCTTCCGTCAGCCTGGAACTCTTCATATCTTTCTTCCTCTATTGATGACATCTTTCCCATCATGGAAACTTCAGCATCGAGGATACCCGTAATATCTGTATCCTCCAGAGGAATAACATCAGAAAGGGAGTTGAAATCTACCTTAGCATTCAACTGGGCGCTTACCTGCGGATCGGACATCGGGGTTATCAGGTTCATGGTGAAATCTATTGGGTTCCCTCCCAGTTCTACATGGAAACGGTTAATATCCAGAACAGTCCTGTCATTATCCACACCGTCATAGTATGCATGGATATTAATGTTTATGTTATCTGCTGATTTAGGAAGATCCGGGTAATTGAACATGGCATCTTCCACTACCAGTTCCACATCTGCAGAAGGTGTCTGCTCCCCCTTCATGACACCTTTAATCTGTCCGGACAAACGCAGTGCACCATCTGCTTCCAGTCCGGCAAAATCACTCATAAATATAGCAGGCACCATTGACAGCAAGCTTTTAAATTCAGTCCTGGTTGTTTCAAATGACATATCCACATCA
>CAZILN010000147.1:0-5279 GCA_964540005.1 uncultured Bacteroidaceae bacterium
GGTAATGCAAAACTAATTTAAGAAGACCTTTTTAATATCTACGTCAGACACACTTTTTGAAACACTATCTATAAATACTCTATCACATAAAGGAAAATTTGGTAGAGGAATTCAACTACATAATTTGTGATGTCAGGTTGAAAATACCAAACAGTCTATCACATAAAAATAAATAGTAGAGGAAACAGGACCTGATTTATTCTGCTATGATTTCAAAGGGGATCTCCACATCCACGGTTTTATGTAACTTAACCGTGGCTGTGTACTTGCCTATTTCCTTTATTAATTCTTCCTTGATTGAGATGTCTTTCCTGTCAATCTCGAATCCTTCCTTTTTCAGAGCTTCGGCAATCTGAATGGTGTTCACAGAACCGAAGATCTTCCCTTTGGTGCTGGTTTTGGCGCCAATGGTCAGGCTCAGAGTATTCATTTTATCGGCGAGTTCAAGGGCTTCCTCCTTTATTTTTTCTTCCTTATGAGCGCGCTGTCTCATAACTTCTTCGTGCATCTTTTTTGCAGCAGCAGTGGCATTTTTAGCCAGCCCTTTGGGTATCAAATAATTCCTGGCATATCCGTCCTTAACTGTGATAATATCATCTTTATGACCCATGCCCGGTATATCTTCTTTTAATATAATATCCATGTACGTAAAATTTCTTGTTTCAGTAATACCTTTTTAATCCTGATTCATGCTTACTTAAGCATATCAGTGACATAGGGCAACAGTGCAATATGTCGTGCCCTTTTTATAGCACTGGCGATCTTGCGCTGAAATTTGAGGGAAGTCCCGGTTAAACGTCTGGGAAGTATCTTACCCTGCTCATTCACAAATTTCTTTAGAAATTCAGGATCTTTATAGTCAATATACTTAATCCGGTTTTTTCTGAAACGACAGAATTTCTTTCTTCGGATCTCAACTGACGGTGGGGTCAGGTACCTGATTTCGGATTGATTCGTTGCCATGATTAAGCCTCCTTGGGTTTTTCAGTACTGGTTGTTTTTTCTAAGTCTGCCTTTTTTTTCCTTTTCTTAATGGCATACTCCACTGCATATTTGTCCAGCCTTACTGTAAGAAACCGGATGATTCGTTCATCTCTCTTGTACTCAGTTTCAAGCTTTGAAATTAAATCACCTTCTGTTCGGAACTCAATCAGGTAGTAAAAACCAGTGGTTTTTTTCTGAATGGGGTAAGCCAGTTTCCTGAGGCCCCAGTTCTCTTCATGAATAATCTCTGCCTTGTTCTCTGTCAGTACACTTCTGAACTTATCAACCGTTTCCTTCATCTGGCTTTCAGACAAAACGGGAGTTGTAATGAAAACGGTTTCGTAGTTATTCATCATAATACTGCTTTGCTTGTTTAAAAATTGCGCACAAAAATAGGAACTTTTTACTACCTGACAAAAAAATCTTGCCTTTGCATGCATTTTATTATTTGTTATTTTTAACCTCCATAAGAATACAGGATGGATGATTTTATTGTATCGGCAAGGAAGTACAGGCCTGAGACATTCTCGGCAGTAGTCGGGCAGAATGCGATTGCCACAACTCTTAAGAACGCTATAAAGAGTAATCACCTTGGACATGCTTACCTTTTTTGTGGTCCCCGGGGTGTGGGTAAAACCACCTGTGCAAGGATTTTTGCAAAGACGATAAACTGTTTGAATCTTTCCCCTGAAACTGAAGCATGTAATTCATGTGAATCCTGTGAATCATTTAATGAAACGAGGGCTTTTAATATTCATGAGCTGGATGCAGCTTCAAACAATTCAGTTGATGATATCAGGAACCTGACTGATCAGGTAAGGGTGCCTCCGCAGATTGGCAGGTACAGCATATATATAATAGATGAAGTTCATATGTTATCGGCACAGGCATTCAATGCCTTTCTGAAGACACTTGAAGAGCCACCTGCCCATGCCGTTTTTATTCTGGCGACCACAGAGAAACACAAGATCATTCCGACCATATTATCCAGGTGCCAGATATTTGATTTCAACCGCATCAAGATACAGGATATTGTCTCCTACCTCAAACATATAGCGGATGCTGAAAGTGTTAAATACGAAGATGATGCGCTGAATATGATAGCTCAGAAAGCTGATGGAGCCATGCGTGATGCCCTGTCCATATTCGATCAGATGGTAAGCTTTTCCGGTGAGCAGATACGGTATATTGATGTGATCAACAATCTTAACATCCTTGATTATGAGTACTATTTCAGCCTGACCCAGGCAATAATTGGTAAGGATGTTTCAAAATTGTTACTGATTTTTGACGAGATACTAATTAAAGGATTTGATGCCCACAATTTTCTGAGCGGATTGAGCAGCCATTTCCGTGACCTCCTGGTATGCAAGGATCCGGTCACAATTGACTTACTGGAAGCTGGTGAAAAAATTAAGGAACGATACAAACAGCAAAGCAATCAATGCACCCCGGAATTCCTGTTTCAGGCACTTGATATTGCCAACCAGACAGACTTGTCTTTCAAGGCCAGTAAAAATCAGCGTCTTCTCATAGAAATGTTATTGATCAGGCTTGCAAACATCTCGGAAGAAAAAAAAAAGCAGCAACAGGATAAGAAGGATGCCGGAGGGTCAACAGGAATAAAAAGTGAACAAGAAGTTTCCCCTGTTGAAAAAACAGCTGAATCTGAAGCTTCCCCTGAAGCAGTAAAAGAGATTGAATTGACGGAAGAACCTGGATCAATAGCAGAACCTGAGTTTGAAGAAAAGTCCAGGGAGGCAAAGATAGCTGAGAAGAAGGATACTCAGAAAAAGGTCGCGGGACCGGTTACGACACATTCAATTAAGGATGCCCTGAATGGGAACCACTCTAAGGGATCCGCTGAAGTTAAAAAGCAGAAAAGTGATGAACTTGCGAAGAATGCTGAATTCTCTGCAGTACAGTTGAATGAAAAGTGGCTTGACTTTGCGGAAAAGATCAAAACCGATAAACCCAGGATGCACAGTTTTCTGAAGAACCACCTCCCTGAACTGAAGGAAGAGTATCAGATAGTAGTTAATTTCAATAATTCTGCACAGTTGGACATGTTTAATACGGAAATAAAGCCTGATTTAAAGGATTTCCTGGTGTCAGAGCTTGATAATAACATTTTCAGCATAGTGCCGCATCTTCCTGAAAATCAAGACGAATCAGATCAATTGTACACACAGGAGGCAAAATATGAGCATTTAAAGAAAAAAAATCCTGCTCTCGAACAGCTTAAAAAGGATTTCAATCTGGATTTTGAATAATTTAGAATATCTCATTTTCGTTTGGATTAAAATATTTGCTAAAAACCCAAATCTATCATGGAAGAACAAAAAATCAGTATTAAAAACAATCAATTACAGGTTCCCGATCACCCGGTCATACCATTTATTGAAGGGGATGGAACCGGACCTGATATCTGGGCAGCCTCAGTCAGGGTATTGGATGCAGCGGTTAAGAATGCCTATTCAGGTAAGCGTTCCATTCAGTGGAAGGAAGTCCTTGCCGGTGAAAAGTCCTTTAATCTGAATGGAGACTGGTTGCCTAAAGCCACACTTGATACTATCAGGGAATACCTGGTTGCCATAAAAGGGCCCCTGACTACCCCTGTGGGAGGAGGCATAAGATCGCTTAATGTAGCACTGCGTCAAATATTGGATCTGTACGTCTGCCTGAGACCGGTTCGCTATTATGACGGTGTGCCGTCTCCAGTAAAGAATCCAACCACTACCGATATGGTGATCTTCAGGGAGAATTCTGAAGATATTTATGCAGGGATCGAATGGATGGCAGGGACGGATGAAAATGAAAAGATCATGAACTTCCTGCTTAATGAAATGGAAGTTAAAAAGATACGTTTTCCCGGATCCACTTCTATTGGGATTAAACCCATCTCAAAGGAAGGTACAGAGCGACTGTTCAGGGCTGCTGTTAACTATGCTATAAAATACAATAAGCCTTCGGTATGCCTGGTTCATAAGGGCAACATTATGAAGTTCACTGAAGGCCAGTTCAAGCTCTGGGGATATGAACTGGCTGAGAGGGAATTTGCTGACAAAGTGTTTACCTGGCTGCAGTACGACAGGATAGCTGAGAAGCAGGGAGCAGCTGCAGCTATGGCTCGGCAGGATGAAGCAGTTGCACAGGGTAAGATTATAATAAAGGATATGATCGCCGATGCATTCCTGCAGCAGATACTGACCCGCCCGGCAGAATATTCTGTTATAGCAACCATGAACCTGAATGGCGATTATATCTCAGATGCACTTGCTGCCATTGTCGGAGGTATAGGAATAGCACCGGGAGCAAATATCAATTATGAAACCGGACATGCCATTTTTGAGGCTACTCATGGAACTGCACCCAAATATGCCGGACAGGATAAGGTCAATCCAGGTTCGCTTATACTTTCAGGTGTAATGATGTTTGAATATATGGGATGGACTGAAGCAGGTGATCTGATCATAGAGGGACTGAAAAAAGCAATTCAAAGCAAAAGGGTTACTTATGACTTTGAGAGGTTAATGGAGGGTGCCACCAAGCTTAAATGCTCAGAATTCGGTGATGAGATAATTAAAAACATGGGTTGACAGACTCAACTTGTCTGCATCCCATTGAACATCTTATTCTGAAACTTGTTACTTTATAAGGTTTAACTTTCAAACTCAGAACAATGTTAAGTAAAGAAGTAGAAAAATATTTAAACATCCAGGTCGACAAGGAAGTATATTCTTCACATCTGTACCTTGCTATGGCATGCTGGGCTGAAAATAACGGATATAATGGTGTGTCCGAATGGTTATATGCCCAGGCAGATGAAGAGAAAATACAGTGGTTTGTAACCGAACAGATTGAAGAAGAAGCTTCGGTTAAGGAAATAATTGATAAACTGAAGCTGGTAGGGAGCAATAACCTGTACATGTTTGACCGCGATATCCTGGGGATGCGCGGAGCAGGAGAAAGTGCGGGCAGCGCGGAGTAATTATACAGTTTTAATTTACATTGGATGCTGTATCAGCTTCATATACTTTAAACATAAGTAAAAAAGAAGCTAATCTATATTATTTCTAAATAACTTGATACTTTTGTAGGGTATTTAAGTTAATGTCTGTAGAAGTTCAGGGCCTGGTAATCTATCCGGCATTATCATTTATTTTTATTAAGAAGCAAAAAATAATCAGGCCAGGAGGTTAAATAATTACATGATGACAAGGAATTATATACTCATAATCTTTATAATATATCTGGTATTCCCTGCCTCTGTCTTTGCACAGGTGAAGGTCAGA
>CAZILN010000148.1:0-8884 GCA_964540005.1 uncultured Bacteroidaceae bacterium
AGTGAAACAGGAATAAACTCAGTAGATGTAACTGTCACTGATGTAAATGGTAACAGCAGCTTCTGTACTGCCATAGTTACTGTTCTGGATACTATCAGTCCGGCTGCTGTTTGCACCGATACGACTGTTTACCTTGATGCCTCAGGCATAGCGACCCTTGACAGCAGTTACATTGATGCAGGAAGCACGGATGCCTGCGGAATTCTTACCAGTATTCCGGATCAGAGCAGCTTTACCTGTGCCGATATAGGAGCTAATACTATTACTCTAACTGTTACCGATAATAGTGGAAACTCAGGTACATGCCTCTCAAGCCTGACAGTAGCAGATATCATAAGTCCGGAAGCATATAGCCATGATACTACACTGTATCTTGACGCAAGTGGCAACCTGTTGATCGACAGCTCCTTTGTTGATGCTGGCAGCAGCGATGCATGCGGCATTGTCACCAGCACCCTGGATCAGAGCAGCTTTACCTGTACAGATGCAGGTAGCAATGCAGTAAATCTGACCGTGACCGATATTTATGGTAACGCCGCGACCTGTACAGCTTATATTACTGTCAGGGATACTGTCAGGCCGGTTGCCATTTGTACTGATACAGTCATTTATCTTGACGCTTCAGGGTCTGTCCTTATTGACAGCAGCTATATTGACGGCGGAAGCAGTGATAACTGCGGTATTGCTTCATTCGTTCTTAGCCAGAGCCTGTTCGACTGTGACGATATCGGGACCAAGCCGATCAGTGTAGCAATCTGGGATGTAAACGGGAATATTTCTGTATGTAATTCAGATATTACTGTACTGGATACCCTGTATCCGGTGATCAGCTGTCCTAATGACACTGTTGTCTCGACAATTGCCGGCCAGTGCACAGCGATAGTTCAGGGATTGACTCCGGTGATCACTGCAAATTGTCCGGCTGACAGCCTGGTTTACACCCTGAGCGGGGCAACCACTGGAACCGGACTGGGAGATGTAAGCGGAACTGCCTTTAATGAAGGCATCACCTCCATACAGTACATTGCTTATGATAAAAATAATAATTCAGATACCTGCAGCTTCACGGTTACGGTCCTTATAAGCTCGGATCCCCCGGTAACCGCCTTAAGTGACAGGGATACTGTTTGTCCGGCTGACGGAACAATTACCCTGAGCTATACAGGAGGCACCATGGTTCAAGGCGGAGTTGCCAGGTGGTATGATGATGCCGCACTGACCAGTAATGTGGGCTCGGGCAACAACCTGGTACTCCCAGCACCTAATGTAAGCACAAGCTATTATGTACGTTTTGAAGGTAACTGTGACACAACACTAAGCACTAGTACAGAGGTAGTAGTAAAATCTCTGTCAGTTATTCCGGATTCAGCATACAGTAATATGGATACCGTTTGTTTTGGCCAGGGTACGGTCACACTGATGTATGCCGGGGGCAGCCTGGGTACCGGAGCAGTTGCCTCCTGGTATTCAGATGCATCTTTAAACACGAACATTGGAACCGGCAATAACCTGGTCATCCCTGCTCCCTTAACAGCCAGCGATTATTATCTCAGGTTTGAAGGTGATTGCAATACCACATCTGCAGTATCCTTGCATATCGATGTGTATGCTAAGTCCGTGGCACCAGATTCTGCACGTAATGACAGGGATACTATTTGTCCGGGTGACGGCAACATAACCCTCGTTTACTACGGTGGATCAATGGGAGAAGCTGCCGTTGCACGCTGGTATACCAGTTCATCCTTCATCACAAGCATAGGATCGGGCAATAATCTTATCGTACCTGCACCGGTCGCAACAACCACATACTACCTCAGATTTGAGGACCACTGTACTAATACACCTTCAGTAAATACAAGAGTGTATGTATCTGGTACGGGAGCCGACCCATCGGTTGCCACGGCCGACAGGGACAATGTTTGTGCAGGTGACGGCAATGTGCTCCTGACTGTCAGCGGAGGGAGTCCGGGTATTGGAGGCACAGCTGAATGGTATTCGGACAATACCTTTACCAACTGGATCGGAAGTGGTACCAGCCTGAGCGTTCAGGTCCCGCAGGCTTCAACAAGGTATTACGCAAGGTATGAAGGAAATTGTGATACAACCAAAGCCGTTAGTACACTGCTCACCGTTAAAGCAGCTTCGGTGGCACCCGTTTCTGCAGAGGTTGATCGTGATACAGTCTGCAGGGGAGACGGATTAATTGTACTGCAGTATACCGGCGGACAGGCCGGTTCCGGAGCTGAAGCGGTCTGGTATGAAAACAGTCAGTTTAACAATGCAATAGGAACAGGTAATAACATTACCCTAAATGCGCCTCAGATACAGACAACATATCTTGTCAGATTTGAAGGTGAATGTGATACTACCCAGACTGCCGGTGTAACCGTTTATATATATCAGCAGCCTGACCCGGTAATTATTCAGGCACCGGCCATCATATGTTCCGGTTCAGGAGAGATTGAATATATCGTATCCGGTTTGCCGGGATCCGGTTATTCCTGGATCAAGGACGGAGGCAGGCTTACGAGCAATCGTGGTGATACTGTCTTTATCGACTGGGGTGATATTACCGGCGAATTCGAGCTGTCTTTCTTTGAGATTTCTGCAAATAATTGCCTGTCTGATACCACGACTCTGGATATAACCATATCTGCACCTACCGTTGATCTGGGAGGAGATGTCAGTATATGTGAAGGTGAGACGGCCATTATAGATCCTGCAGGAGATTATACTGTTCATCAGTGGCACGACGGAACAGGTACTTCTACATATCAGACAGGTATAAGTGAATCTGTGACCATATATGTTATTGACCAGTACGGATGTACTTCAGCAGACAGTATAAGAGTATCTGTAGAGGATGTCCATTCTATTTCGCTCGGTGCTGACACCATGCTGTGTGGTATTGGAACGCTTACACTCAATGCATTACCTGACACAATAATTGATGTATTCACTTATGAATGGTCCACCGGGGAGATCACACCCAGTA
This sequence comes from uncultured Bacteroidaceae bacterium, assembly GCA_964540005.1. GTDB lineage: Bacteria > Bacteroidota > Bacteroidia > Bacteroidales > SM23-62 > CAZILN01. The sequence continues at coordinate 2,996 of CAZILN010000148.1, forward strand.
TCGAAGTGATAGCAACAGATCATAAGTATGAAGTATCAGTCCTGGTAAGTTCCGAACACGGTTGTTCCGGTGGTGATACCATAATGATACTGGCCTGCTCACCAAGGAAATTCTTTGAAAATATTCCTAACGGGTTCACTCCTGATGGTGATGGGGTAAATGATTACTGGCGTTTTGAAAAGGAGAGACTCGGGTACCCCTCGATGGTGGTTGAGATATTTGATCGCTGGGGCAAGATAGTATTCAGATCAGAGCCTGGATATGATGATCCATGGGATGGAACTGTAAACGGTAAGAACTTGCCTATGGATTCATATTTCTTTGTTATTGACCTGGGAGATGGCTCAGAACATATAACCGGGACTATTACTATACTTAGGTAAAAACTGAAGAATGTTAATAATAATACAGTTCCCTGGGTAAATAAATCCCGGGAAATTTGTTTATTATTGCATCTTTTATTTATTAGAAGTTTAGACAGTAATTGTCAAACTGATTGAATCAGAGTGTGATAATACATATTAAATTTAGAATTCTATTTTTCACCATACTACTGTTCCTTGTTGCAACAGGAAGGGCACAACAACTCCCACTCTACAGCCAGTACATGATGAATAAGTTCCTGATCAATCCTGCAGTGGCAGGGAGTGAAGGATATACAGCTATTAATCTGACAGCAAGAGAGCAATGGATAGGATTCGGGGATTCTCCCATGACGCATGCCGTCAGTGCACAAACAAGGATCCTGCGCAACAGCTTCATTTCTAAGAGTGCTTCTATAAAAAAACGCCAGAAAGGCGGGTCCAGGAGTGGTAAAGTCGGACTGGGTGGTTATGTATTTAACGACAGGACCGGAATTTTGAACCGGACCGGCGTTCAGCTTACCTATTCATATCATATTTTTTTATCTCCGGGACAGTTGTCTTTTGGTTTGTCAGGGACTGCTTACCAGCTGAGCGTCGATCAAAGCAAACTCAGGCTGGAAACAGCTAATCCCAGTGATGATCCGTTTTTTCAGAAAGTAAACTCCTCGATGATTATTCCTGATGCAAACGCAGGTGTTTATTATTCGGATCCTAAAATGTATGTCGGCATTTCTGCCTCGCAGCTGTTCCAGGCTTCCCTTAAATTCGGTAATAAGGGTTATGAAGAATACAGGCTCCTTCGCCATTATTACCTGATAGGAGGGTATAACATTGACCTTAGTGATTATATTTTAGTGGAGCCCAGTTTTCTTTTGAAAACTTCTGAAAACTGGCGTTTCCAGCTTGATATTGGCGCCAAAGTATATTTTCAGGACAACTACTGGGGAGGGGTAGCTTACCGGACCGGTGGTGCCATTATTGGTATGGGTGGCGTAAGGGTTGATAAGTTTTTCTTTGGATATGCATTTGATTATACTCTGAGCAGCATAATGAAACACAGCCTTGGCTCGCACGAGTTTATGTTCGCGGTGAAATTCGGCGACAGTGCCCGAAGGTATAAATGGCTTATTCGGTATTAGGGAATCCGGATCACAGGTTTGGTCGAAATCTGATCATCAGCAACGGAACCTTCCTGGTTCTGATGTACTCTTTGGTATAATCGTCATAGTCCCTGATATGTCTTACCAGGACAAGCCTGTTGACAACTTTCTCCATAGCCAGGCTGCCTTGATCCAGGTACCAGTCCTCATAAAAGATAATGCTGTTGATCTCATCATGCTTAACGCTTTCCAGCTCTTCTATCTGATCCGGGCTAAGCAGTAGCGAGTCCTGATCCGCCTTGTAAGCCGGCAACTTCCCGTCCAGGATGGCAGCCAGCAGTACATCCAGAAATAATTTCCTGTTAAAGAATTTATAGAAATCAAAGTGATGGTATTCCCATTCCTCATATTCCTCCTGGTCAATCCCCGACTGTTGTTCGTTCCTGTATAAGTAATCCGAATAGGGCTTGTTATATAATCCTATTTCATAACTTATATCATCATTAACCAGGATGTATTTACTCTTGTTGACTTTGTTGCCGTCCTCATTGATAGACCTTCCGGGTGATACCATAAATATCAACCGGCGCTGTTTTTCCATGTTCAGTTCATCCCTGTTCAATACATAGTAGTCCCTTATGGGGAGGTAGGCCAGGATCTCCTTATGGAATAGCTGCTCCTCCAGGTTGACCAGCCAGTTCTCCATAAAGAAGATCCCTGAAATTTCATTGATATCGGGTTTATTGTAGGTTGGTATCAGGGTGATGTTTCCTGATTCATCCAGCAACATTGCTGTATCAGTCCCGGCTCCCAGGTATTTCAGTATCTGCGTGGTATCAATCTTTAAGATAGGTTTATTTCCTGTTAGCTCATGAACATCCCCCCAGAAATTAGGGTCATAGACAACAATCCTGCCATTCAGCACCATCTCCATTACCGGTGCTATCAATGCTTCATTTTCATAATCAGGCATCTCCAGCTGCTGGCCGTTTTCAGCTCTTCGTACATCAGTCTTTTCCACCGGGAAACTGTAAATGTATTTCACACCAACATCCCTGGAACTGATATCATTATTTAGTTTCTGCAGTTTTTTTTGACTGATAAATTGTGAGTTAAGATACTGGCTGGCAGGAAATTGGGATAAAATCAGCACCAGGATAAACACCGGGATTGAATGGTATTCAGGATGTTTCATTTTATTGAGCTCATGCATTGGCCGGATTAAATTACTAAAATTAATATTAACGGAGGGTGACGGAATGCCGGTTTCAAAATACATTTCTGCATATTCAAGGCCCCTTTTTGAAAGAATAATTGCTATATTTCAGATAAACAATATTAAAACAACAGAAATGAAGAAAATTGTTTTTATCCTTTCGCTTGCTATACTCTGCATTTCAACAGTTACAGCGCAGTCTAAAATGCTGACGGATGCCGAGTTGTTAAAACTATATAAGGGACTGAGGGTTGCTGATGTATCCGATGGAATGGACCTTATCGGTCTGCATGACCAGGGACTCATGGAACAGTACATCGAAGCACTATGGAAAGATATTGATAATTTCAGCCACCAGTTTTGCGGGATTGCAGTAACTGCAAGGTATATCCCGACAAACAGGGAATTTCCTACCAATCTTCCCAAGGAAGAGTATAATCAATGGGTAGGCAACTGGTACTGGAAGATATCCCCTGAACCCTTTGTAGATTCTCTAAAGGAAGGAAGTGTGCTCGTAATCGATAATACAGGTGACGGAGATACCGGATCAGCAGGATCTAATAATATACTGACCTGGACCAAGCACGGGATGGTCGGACTGGTTTCCACTGGAGGAGTCAGGGATACGGATGAGATCATCAAGCAAAGAATACCCGTTTATATGAATATTGCAAAGAGGGGCAGGGGTATCAGGCCCGGACGGAACGAAATTGAGTCAGTCAATCAGCCCATTGTGGTGGGTGATGTTCTGGTCAGGCCGGGAGACATGGTTGTAGCCGATGGTGATGGTGTAATAATCGTCCCCAGGGAACATGCAACTGAAGTGGCCGTAGCTGCTCATGAGATCCTTAGTGGTGATAAAGAAGGCCGCCGCAGGTTATATGAGGAACTTGGGATCCCCATTGATTTTACAGTTGAGGATGAAAACAAGTAGGCATCCGGGAACCACATAATAATAATTCCTGCCGCCAGGCCATTTTTACCGGTAAATTTCCAGCATTCACCGATATCCTGTTTTAACAGGAAAGGGATTGGTATATCTTTAAACCATATTTCAAAAAATGAGAAAAAATGGAACATCATAAGGGTAACAACAGAGCTGTTTTTGGACTGATACTGATCGCGGTAGGATTTATACTTATAATATCTCATTTTGGCATTTTACCGTACGATTGGCGCCATATATTCATTTCATGGCAGGCCTTGCTGATCCTGATAGGTACGGTTATGCTGTTTTCACGGCAGAATCAGCCGGCAGGAGTGATCCTGATACTGGTAGGGGGATTCTTCATGGTACCAAAGGTGGTTCCGGGACATTATGAATGGAACAGGCTTTTCTGGCCTGTTATACTTCTTGGGATCGGTTCCATAATAATCTTAAGGGAAGTCTTAAAACGCAAAAATGATAAAGAGGGCAGCCCTGATTTCCTTGATATAGTATCAGTCTTTGGCGGGGGGGACAGAAATATTGCTTCCCAAAACTTTGAGGGTGGCAGGATTACTGCAATTTTCGGTGGGGGTAAACTGGATCTGAGAAAGGCGAAACTGGCAGAAGGAGTTAATGAAATTGATATGTTCCTTGTATTCGGAGGATATAAGATTATCCTGCCGCCGGATTGGAATGTGAGGCTGGAAATATCCACCATGCTTGGCGGATTTTCAGACAAAAGGCAATATTCCGGGACCGAGGTAAGAGATCCTGGGAGGGAGCTTGTTATCAAAGGAATAGCAATTTTTGGTGGTGGCGACCTGGCAAGCTATTAAGCTATGATGTGAGGATAGCTGTAAATTGAAAGTATCATGACAAACCCGATATTTGACTGCAGGCGCAATGTATATATCTACGGCATTGTCTGGGTTTTCGTCATTTTTATACAGTTCATCCTGATCTCTGTATTTTATGATATCAAGCCTGGAATTGCTTTTGCCGACAGCCTGATCTATAACGGCCTGTTTGCAGGATTTGCTTTAACCATCTGGTTCCCGGTCAGGTATGGCAATCCGAAAGGCAGGATCAATCTGCGATACATCCTTATGTACCTTATAACGGGGATAGTAATAATTCCCCTGTGGATGGTGCTGGGCTATTTTATTCTGCGTTCTGTTATTCCCGGGAATGATGAGTATTTCTACTTCCTCAATGATTCATTTATTACAAGGATTGCTACCGGGATACTTTTCTTTGGAGCCATATTGCTGATCTATCACCTGTTTATAAACTCAAAGCTGCTGCAGGAAAAGAAGCTCAGTGAATCACGCCTGAATGTGCTGATAAAAGAATCGGAATTGAACGTCTTGCGTTCACAGCTGAATCCGCATTTCCTGTTCAACAGCCTGAATTCCATCAGCTCACTGACCATCTCTGATCCGGAGAGGGCACAGGAAATGATCATTAAGCTTTCGGAATTCCTGAGGTACGCCCTCAGACATGGTCAGAAAGAGAAGACCAAATTCTCGGATGAGATACGAAACATAGAGTTATACCTGGAAATTGAAAGGATCCGTTTCGGTGACAAACTGGCTTTCGAAATGGATGTAAGTGAGGAATGTTACCCGGCTCTGATACCCAACATGATACTTCAACCGCTGTTTGAAAATGCCATCAAGCATGGTGTCTATGAAAGTACCGGACCAATTACCATTCATCTGGACTGTAAGAGAATCGGGGAGGGACTGGAGATCTCAATCCGGAATAATTTTGATCCGGAGCAGGTAAGCCGGAAAGGGGCCGGAATAGGACTGAAGAATGTAAAGAACAGGATGAAGCTGATCTATAATATTGAAAATCTGGTCAGGGTTAACAAACAGGAAAGTTTATTTGAAGTCAAACTGCACATTCCACAAAATATTTCCCATGATTAAAGCAATAATAGTTGAGGATGAACAACTGGCCAGGGATCTTATAAAGGATTACCTGGGCGAAAACAAAGAGATTGCCCTCCTGGGGGAATATGAGGACGGGTTCAGCGGATTGAAAGCCATTAATGAATTGAAGCCGGACCTGGTATTCCTTGATATCCAGATGCCGAAACTTACTGGTTTTGAGCTGCTTGAGCTCCTGGACCACCGGCCGGCAATTATTTTTACAACGGCCTATGACCAGTACGCCATCAAAGCATTTGAGCATAATACAGTAGATTATCTCCTGAAGCCTTTTTCAAAGGAACGTTTCAGGGAAGCTGTCAGTAAGGTCACTGCAAGAGTATTA
>CAZILN010000149.1:0-5005 GCA_964540005.1 uncultured Bacteroidaceae bacterium
AATCCTGTGATTGTCCGGGCACCCTTACAAACAACTGATCGGAGGCCGGATTGGGGTATATGGTGATGTCCTGTCCTGTTTCATCAGAAATACCTGTGGCGCGGTCCTCTACATCAAACTTAACATTCTCGTAGTATACCAGGGAGTCCATATCCGGATACGATCGGCATACATCATACAGGTAATAATCCAGGGTATAGGAATCTGCACCGAGGATCCCCAGAGATATTGTATCAATCCCGCAAGGGGCAAAAATGCAGCTCCCAAAAAATGCATGCAGGCTTATGTGCCTTTCAACCAGGTCAAACCAGGTATTGAGATAACAGATGCCATGTACCACGATTTTGAGCTCCTGGCCGGCAACCGGGACTTCAGGGATCAGCTCGATATACGATGGGTAGGAAACGGTATCCCGAACATAAAACTGTATGGTCTCCGTGACCGAATGCACCATCATGTTGGATGCCGAAAGTTCATAGTGTACCTCGTGGTAGCCCTGAGGCATTTCCCCCAGGTTAAAGGTATCGATTGATCCGCAGATGTAAGTCAGCATTCCGATCTCATGACTGGCGGATATCATAAGCCTGCCCGCTTCATCGTAAAGAATCTGGCTTTCGACCAGGTCACATCCACCCGAAGAAAAGCCCGTATGACTGACAATCCTTATTTCGTCATTAACAGTTGGTCGAGCGGGAAGGACCTCAAGCCATTCGATCCAGAACGGGGAATACAGGGTGTCCGGAGGGGGTTCCGGTGTAAGGCTGTCCCTTACCATCATTTTCAGCTTTTTCTCCTCCGGATCCAGCAGCCAGATATGGGACCCGTCCCAGGCCAGATCGGTAGCAAAAAAATCAAATTCCATGGCCCTTGACCAGTCATCATAACTGCCGGAATCATCCAGCATTACAGGCATTACCAGGTTGACAGCTCGGAATCCCGGGATTATAGGATCGCATTCAATCACACCACCCGAATCGTCCCCTGCCTGGTTGCCTGAATTATCCACTATAACACTATCCGTTTCATCCACGACCGCACTATCCGTAAATTCCCAGATCCCGTCATCCGCATCTGATCCCGTATCATAATCCACACCACCTATGGTCATAATATCCCCCTGGTCCCTGATTGACCATAACTCACCGTCTATCACCTCCATACCCGTAGGATGGGCACAGCAGAGAAGAGTAAACCCGTCTTCGTCAACCCGGCTCATTGCCGGTCCCCAGCCCCCGTTAAAGGAGACAAGCAGGCTTGAATCATAATATGCCATTCCGTACATGAACCTTTCTGAAACTTCAGGTACGTTATAATAGGGCACCATTACTGAATCCAGTACTTCGCCGGTCCATGGATCCAGCTTGAATGCCTGGGTCTTGGGCAGGTTGTGATGGGGATAGGTAATGGTATCCCATGCATCAACCAGTACCCACATGTATTCACCCTCGAAGGTAATACCGGTGATATTCTTTCTGGGTGCTTCTATCCGGTGAAGATTATCCAGTTCCGGATGCACACCGAAGATCTCCCCGCTCTTTACATCGGTGATCCAGAAATAGCCTTCACCCCAGGTTACTCCATACGGATTTTCAACAGGGATATCAAGTTCTTGATCAGTTACCAGTCTGAATTCCTGTGCAGCGATACTGCCAAGGATGAAAACGAACAGGATAATGGGATACAGTGTTTTCATAATACAAAGGTATGAGCTTTTAAGTACATGATGAAATATTTTTGAAAGGGGTTGCGTAATGCAGGTATTAATTATTATACTGCTGAGTTAATGCTCAAAATCCTTCCGGTTCAGGCTCCGGGCCTGCTTTAAGGTTTTTTAACAGTCCATTTAAGATTCATTAACATAATTCCGGAACAATTGGCTCTAACCGGGTGTAACTTTGCTGGCATATAAGATTAGGAAATGAAATTGCGAAGAAACGAATCGAAATCACTGGCTCTGATCCATCTGATACTTATGGTATACTTTATTGTATATGATACCAGTTTAGCCGGGTTTGTATCAGCGACATTTATTGAGGGTACCGCTCTGGTATCTTGCGATGACCTGCTTCCGGCAGATTTTACTCCAAACGACCTTCATGATGATGACGAAGCTGTTCATATAACGGGTTCATTGTCATTCAGGGAACTGGTCAAGGATTCTTCTTTTATTGTTGTTCATAGCCGCGAACTTATTTCCAACCTCCTGCTTACCGACCTTCCGCCACCTTTATATACTGCCTGTTAAAATCAAGCAGGCTGACAGAGGGAACCGACAATAGACAGATATACTGGCCGGGGTCCATCAGCAAAGTAAGGCAGTTTATTAATCATTAAAAATTTAAATCAATGCATTTACATCAAGGCAACACATCCATAATGCCTGAGAGAAATTGGAGCTATGACCCTGAGGTCAGAGATAGCTTTGTATTGGACAGAGTGGATATTAAAAGATTTAATAAAAGGAATATCATGGTTATCCTGGCGCATAGCCAGTTGATAAGTAATGAGGTATACGTATTTCTCAGGGGAAATTACCTGGTTATCGAAACTCCAAGAATCATCCAGCCGGAACATCCTTTCAGAACGCATTTAATAGCAGAGGATGTTCGCAGCGAATTTGAAAGAGGGATGATGGATATTCTGTTTTCAGAAATAAAAATGAACAGGAAATACAGCTACCACATCATTTCATATGGACTGGTAAGGACAGGTATGCTGAAGGTGGTCTTGAAGTTCAGTAAAGTTTAAAATGGAAGTTATTATAATAATTAAATTATGGAGGAAATTAAAATGAAAGGATATATTAAGTTAATAGCCGCTTCAATACTGGGAAGCGTATTTACGATCACGGTTTTTATGCTGACCGGGATCGGTAATAAAGAATTGAACATTGCTGCGAGCCAGAACAATGTGCCGGTTCACAGGACAGTATATACAGTTAACAAAGGCGGAGAGGTTGTCCCGCTTGATTTCACAGGTGTTTCAAAGGAAGTGATGGAATCTGTGGTACATATCAAGGTGAGCAAGAGCATCAAGCCTGAAAACATGGGGTCGTTCAGAAATCCCCTGGGCGAAATGTGGGGTGATGATTTTTTTAAATTTTTCTTTGAGGAACCCCAGGGCAACCTTCCGAAAAGATATGAACAGGAGCCATATATACAGGAAGGTGCAGGCTCCGGTGTGATCATCAGTTCCAATGGATATATTGTTACCAATAACCATGTGGTAGAGGGGGCCGGGGATATAGAAGTAACCCTGCATGATAACGGGGTGTATAAAGCCAGGGTAATCGGTACCGATCCATCAACAGACATTGCAGTGATCCAGATAAAGTCCGATGGGCTTTTACCGGTTCAGATGGGTAATTCTGACAATGTCGAGGTTGGGGACTGGGTGCTGGCAGTAGGCAATCCCTTTAACCTGAATTCAACGGTCACTGCCGGGATAATCAGTGCCAAGGGCCGGAACATCAACATTATAAATGATAAATCAGCTATTGAGGCTTTCCTGCAGACTGATGCAGCCATTAATCCCGGGAACAGTGGTGGTGCGCTGGTCAACCTGAACGGCGAACTGGTGGGGATCAATACAGCCATAGCCAGTCGAACGGGGTCTTATGCAGGATATGGATTTGCCGTACCGGCTAACATAGTCAGCAAGGTAGTTGATGATATTCTGAAGTACGGGATGGTTCAGAGAGCCTTCCTGGGCGTACTGATCCGGGATATAAACGGTGATCTGGCTAAGGAGAAGAACCTTAAAGTGAAGGAAGGCGCCTACGTTGACAGCCTGCCTGATAACAGTGCAGCCCGCGAAGCAGGGATAGAATCTGGTGACGTTATTGTACAGGTAGATGGTAAACCGGTTATCAAGTCGGCAGACCTGCTGGAACAGATCGGCACTCACCGTCCGGGGGATGAAGTGAATGTACTGGTAAACAGAAAAGGCAGGGAAATGTCGTACCAGATCGTCCTGGCCAATCAGAAAGGTAAAAAGAAGCTTGTTGCCAGGGAAAAAGCAGATGTGCTGGATGTGCTCGGCGCCTCATTCGAAACACTGGACAAAGAATCTGCCACGGAACTCGGTATTGAAGGAGGGGTAGAGGTGAAGGAACTTAGCAGCGGGATACTTAAAAGCCATACTGACATCAGGGAAGGATTCATTATCACTTCTGTTAACAAACTTAAGATAACATCGGTTGATGATCTGAAAAAGGAACTGAAGAATGCCAGCGGGGGAGTAATGCTCGAAGGGATCTACCCCGATTTTCCCGGGGTGGTCTTTTATGCATTCGGACTGGAATAGTCAATTAATAGATTTCAGAAAGCGGTTAGAAAGTATATGTCTGGTGAAAACTAAGGCATATACTTTTTTTTTATGCATCAATCTTCCGGTGATAGAGCTATCAATTTTCTAAAAGCAACCTGATTCTTTAAATTTGGGGATAGTTTAGTAAATCGGTTTTACTTTAAAAATGAAGAAATTAAGTGTTAAATCATTCGCCCTGGCATCAGGGATCACTTGGGGAATATTGGTTTTCGTACTTACATGGTGGCTGATAATTATTGAAGGACCCGGCCACGGGGATATGCTGCTTGAACGCATGTATATAGGTTATAGCATCACCCCTGGAGGAAGTTTAATGGGGCTTTTATGGGGCTTTTTTGACGGAGCCATCATCGGGGCCCTGTTTGCCTGGTTGTATAATGTATTGGGCAGTGCAGAGGCGAGTAATATCCAGGATACTTAAAGTATCATTGGCCCTTTATTTTGTTCCGGAAAGTCATAATGTCAATTTTCTCACCCTTAATGGTATTAATGGAAGTGCAGAGAGTACGCTGGCACACGTATTCCGAGTGATTACATTCAGTTCCGACAACCAGCTCGTTCAGTGCAGGCAGAGCCCTTTCGTCACCCAGCTTCCCAAGCGCCCAGATAGCATTATTTTTTTCAACCAGGGAATGATCATCTGATTCAAGGTAAGAAATCAATGCTTCAACAGTAT
>CAZILN010000150.1:0-41589 GCA_964540005.1 uncultured Bacteroidaceae bacterium
CTCAATAATAATTAACTCGTTATTTTCCTCAAGATTTAAAAGGATGTCAATTTTATCCTTTTTAGTATTAAGTTTCTTTTTAAGGGATTCATCAACATTAAATCCAAGTAATCTAAAAATGGTTTTTGTTAAATCTTCAAATTTTAAACCCAATTCAGCTTCCTTTAATATAATTCCATTTTCTTTAAGAGTATTTAAATTCCTGAAACCTATATTTTCATAATTTTCTAAATATAAGTTCTCAACATCTTTGTAATGATCCAAAATATTTAATACATCATCACCTCTTGTACTTATCTCTCTAACCTTACAAAAATTATCTAAATCCTTATTAGTAATTAAATCGAGGATATCTCTTGGTTTTATATTGTAGTCAAGCAAGTAATCACTTATTAGCACCTTTTCTTCCTGTAGTTCAAATTCTTCTTTTACATACTTGTTAAGGTCTGGCATGTTCTCCTCTAATTCGGTTAGCATTTTTTCATAACCATCAATCGAAATGCCTACCTTCTCATCTTTCTCCATCTCATCAAAAAACAGAATTAAGTTTCCTATTTTATCCTCGAGTGTAATTCCCTTTAAGGCAGGTTTAATGTTTAGCCCTTTATCACATATATCATTTACTATTTGTTTTTTCTCAGTCAAACTTGTTCCGTCCTTATGTATATCATTGATTAGTACATTAGTAAAAGAAATACCACGGTTAATAATTTCCTTAATCTTAACGTTTAATTGGAGTTTCCAATCAATATTGTGTTTTCTGCAGATTAGATTTATTTGAGGCTCTCTCAATAAGTTTAAAATTCTTCTAAAATATTTATCAGCTATTTTCTTTTCGCGGATTTTCCTTAGTAAATGAACCATCTCATCCGCAATATATACGACATTGTTTTTTTTAGAATAGAAGATTACTCCAATATGTTTTAGACTATCAATTACAGCATCAATACCCAATTTCTTGATTGGAATTATCATATAGTTAATGAGCTTTATATCATCTTGGGATAAATCAAGTTCTTCAGCAAGAGTTAATAAGACAGATAGTTCCTCATCTGTTATTTTGGCTTCACGATTGTATTCTATGTCATTCATATATGCTGTATACAAACAACTTTTGTAAATTCTATAATCACGTTTTCTTTGTTCAGGGATTTCTGATTTCTCATTACTAAGATCACTTTCTAAAGTTTTTATCTTTTTCTGTAGTTGTTTCAATTCGTTGTCATAAAGTCTAGAAAACCAATCTTGCTTCACAATACAATTTCCATCCCTAATAATTATATCAATCAGAATATCAAGTTGAGATGATGTATCAACAAATTCAGCCTTTATTATTTCCGTAAACTCTGCCTCAACTAAATTGAATATTTTGGCGATATTCTGGCTATCTACATTTTTTAGACCTTTATCAGAGTCGCTTAATATAATTTCAATTTCCTTTTACTTCTTTGGCTTGCACGAAATAATATTATCAATGATCTTGATAAAAGAATTCTTTTCCAAGGATCCCAGATTGTCTAATATCTTCTCTAATTTCATCTTACCAGTATTATAGGGGTTTCATTTATGTAAATATGGATCAGTATGAGATAGAGTCAAACTGATTATGACTAAGTTAGTTAATCTTTGAATTATTACCATGAAATTTCTCTTTATAACTCATTATAAAGCCCAAAATGCTGGTAAAATTTGATACGGGTTGTTTTCAGACAATTATGGAACCCTCGACTGAATGAAGGATTCTATCAAAATTCAAGTTGTTTAATTTTCAAAATCTAAAAAGGTAGCCGATGGAATTATATGTTAGAGAGCAGGGGGTTTTTCAGATTGAGTGCACAATCACCCCTACAACGCAATTTGTCTATATGTCCTTTATCAGCCTGTTGGCCGGAGAGGTGCTGATGGAGTGCAGCAGTCCCTGCTGAATTTCAGTAAAAACTTTCAGGTCTTCGGTTTCCTCGGCCATCAGTGAGCCTTCTCCCCGCCTTTCCAGCTTCTCAACAACAAATGAGATGCTCAGCTTATTGATATCCATGGAAGGGACATAGGACCGTTCTTTGGGACTCTCAGTGGTCACTTCAATGATCAGATTGCTCTCGGTCAGGTCAAATAAAATGTCCCGTGCCAGACGTATCGGAATACCCAGATCATGGCTTATCTGCTCCGAAGTCAGAGGTTCCTGTCCTGATGAAAAGCGTTTGACTAAAAGGTGAATGATAAGAAATGTCAGAAGGCGCTTGTTATAGGGATTGACATTAACTGACTCTGAATCCAGCTCATATTCCCCTATATTCTGGAAGGCAAAAGATATCTCGGCACCCAGCAGAACAATGAGCCAGCTTGTCTGCAGCCAGATCAGGAAGAGGGGAAGGGCTGCAAAGCCGCTGTAAATAGAGTTATATTTCGAAATACCTACCTGAAAGTTTACGTAGACCCACTGGGTGAGCTGAAAAATGATGCCTGCTATCAGGCCGGCATAGAGGCCGCTTTTAAAAGAGACCTTGGTATTGGGCATGATGACATACAGGAGGGTGAACAGTAAGAAGATCAGGGTATAGGGTATGAGGTTAACCAGGAATTGCACCACCGGTCCGAGTACCTGTATAAAACTGTCACTTTGTGTAACCGCGTCGCTGATAAAAACTGTAACGGTGCTCGAAAGGAATAGTATAATCGGTGCAATAAGCATAAGGGACAAGTAATCACTGAATTTCCTCACAAATGCCCTGGATTTCTTGATCCGCCAGATGGCGTTGAAGGATCGCTCGATATTACCCAGCACAGACATAATGGACCAGAACAGCAGTATTACCCCCGCCCCGGCAATAACTCCCCCATTAACGGATGCCAGCATATTCTGCGCAAATTCAATGATATACTCCATTACATCCGCAAACTCCTCCCTGGCAGCTAACTTTAAGCGTATCTCTGCCTCCAGCTTATCCTCGAAGCCAAATCCCTTGGCAATGCCAAAAACCATAGCCGCGATCGGTACCACAGACAGAACCGTATAGTAGGTCAGTGCAGAAGCCCTGAGCTTTATGCGGTTCATCTTAAATCCTTTGATGGCCATCAGGATGATCCTGAGCTGCCTCACCAGAAAGGCAAGTACCGGGTGGTAGTTTTCTACCCTGATGTTCCAGATGCCTTCTTCAATAAATTTCAGTATTCGTTTAATCATGACGAAAAAATTCAGGCTTTACACAAATATAACTTAATTCTTTTTATCTTGGACTCTACTATATTTACTTCCTGATTAAAAACACAAATAATTGGATATTAAGATATTACATCTTATTGATGGAGCAAAACAGGCCAGAGGCTGTACGGTGATCATAGATGTGTTCAGGGCCTTCACCACTGCCTGTGTCGCATATGGCATGGGAGCAGAACGCATCATCGTGTCAGAAAGGCTTGATACGGTCTTCCGCTTACGCGAGGAACACCCCGGGTGCATACTGATGGGGGAACGGCATGAGAGGATGGTACCCGGTTTTGATTTTGGCAACTCTCCCTCTGCCATCAGGGATATTGATGTTGCAGGAAAGCTGGTTGTGCTGACCACCAGTGCCGGGACCCGGGGCATTATAAATGCCTCACAGGCTGATGAGATCCTTACCGGCAGTTTCATCAACGCGGGCTCAGTGGTCAGGTACCTGAAGGAAGTCCATCCTCACAGGCTTTCACTGGTTTGCATGGGCTATGCTGCTGAAACAAAGACCCAGGAGGATAGCTATTGTGCACAGTACATCCGCAATGAACTGACCGGAGTGGAAAGTGATTACGAAAACTGGGTAGAAGAGATCCGCCATACATCGGGACAGCGCTTTTTCCTTGATGAGAACCAGGGCCATTCCCCTGCGGTTGATTTTGATATATGCCTGGAACGGGACCGCTATGATTTCATACTGAAAGCCGTTAAGATTGCCGACGACCAGTATGAACTGCTTAAAATCCTGTCCTGATCAGGCCGTCTTCCGGTACCTGAAGATGGCCAGGCTCAGTATAACAACTGCATAGGCACTGAGGTAAATCACCTCCCTGGTAATATCCGCAAATTCTGATCCTTTCAGGAGTATCATCCGGATAACCTTCATAAAATAAGCGACCGGGTTGAGGAAATTAAGCCGTATGGCCCAATCGGGCATGCTCTCAGCCGGGGTGAATATCCCGCTCATCATAATGAAGGTCAGCATAAAGAAGAAGGCAACAAACATAACCTGGATCTGGGTACGGGAAATGGTCGAGATGAACAAACCTATCCCCATTACTACAAGCAGGTAAACCGAGGCATACAGCAATAACAGGGCATAGCTCCCCGTGAAAGGCAGTTCGAAGAAAAACTTACCGATCAGCAGTCCCAGGCTCAATTCGATCAGGGCAAGGATCCAGAAGGGTATCAGCTTTCCCATGATGAACTGGTACCTTCTGATAGGTGTAACGTTAATTTGTTCTGCCGTTCCAATCTCCTTTTCCCTGACCAGGTTCAGGGCTGTCAGTATCATACCTATCATGGTAACCAGGATGACCAGCACTCCCGGGAACATATAGATCTTGTAATTCAGTTCGGGATTGTACCAGAAGCGGTGGCTGATGCCAATGGTCTTCAAAAGAGAAGCAGAGCCGGAACCCGGTCCAGGTACAGAACCTGCACCGAGGATCTCTGTCATGTTCCGGGTATTGAAATCATTAATAACTGAAACGGCATAGGCATTGGTTAATCCGGCCACCGTTGCATTGATGGCGTTTACCAGTATCTGCAGTTCAGAGCTCCCCTCCCTGATCAGCCTTCGCTCAAAACCGGCTGGAATATGAAGTATCATATCTGAACTGTTAGCTTTCAGATCATCTTCGGCTGCTTCTATAGAGAAAGTATGGTTCCTGAGCTTGAAAAAGGGGGAACCTTCAAATTTATTAACCAGTTTTCTTGAGGTACCTGAAAGGTCCATATCAACCACCGTCACCTGTATATCCTTCATTTCCAGAGTTGCCGCATGAACCAGAATAACCAGCTGGACGATGGGGACCACCAGGATCACCGGCAGCATCATCCGGTTCCTGAAGATCTGGATAAATTCCTTTTGTAGCAGGTATAGTAATGTCCTCATAAAAATTGGGCTTATTCCAGGCGTATTTTAAAATTCTTACTGCTGATGATGAGAAAGAACATCATCATTCCAATCAGTATCAGCGTTTCTTTCCACACAAATAGCATCCCGGTTCCTTTGATCATTATATTCTTAATGATGATTATAAAGTACTTTGCCGGGACTATATAACTGAGCCATCTCAATATGTCAGGCATGTTTTCCACAGGAAAAATAAAACCTGACAGCAGTATGGTAGGCAAGAGTAGGGCCAGCATGGATATAAACATGGCAAGCTGCTGGCTCCGGGCCTTTGTGGAGATCAATATCCCCAGGGACAGGGCCACGGAGATGAACAGCAGGCATTCCCCCAGCAGAAGGGCCAGGTTGCCCCTTACCGGCAGGCCGAATACCAGGTAACCCAGTACTATGATGGCAGTAGCATTAATGAAGGATAGCCCTATATACGGGGTTACCTTGCCCAGGATAATGTGTCCGGGCCTCAGGGGAGATGCCAGCAGGGTCTCCATGGTACCCAGTTCCTTCTCCCTGGCAATGGAAATGCTGGTCATCAGTGCCGATACTATCATCAGGATCATGGCCATGGTTCCCGGGACAAACATATATACTCCTTCCATACTCTCATTATAGACCATCCGGACTTCAGGTTCGATCTGGTAAAGCAGGATATGTTCCCTGTTCAGGCTGCGCATGTAATCCATAATAATGGCAGAGGTATAGTTCACAACAAGGTTGGCCGTATTGGCATCCGATGCATCGACAATCAGCTGAATGCCTGCATATCCCTCACTATTGAGCCTGGATGCAAAATCCTTTTCGAATACAATCACCTGTTTGACAGAACCTTTTTTAAAGCTTTGTTCAATCTCATCATTAGAAGAGAGGTATCCGTCCAGGATAAAATACCCTGATGACAGTATGCTGCCGGTCAGGTCCCTTGTATAAGAATCATTTGACTGATCGTAGACGGCAATCCTGATGTCCTTGAGTTCATTGGTAACCACATACCCGAAGACAAGCAGGAGTATTACAGGTAAACCAAACAATATCATCAGGGTCCTGGTATCCCTGATGATGTGATTGAACTCTTTTTTTACAAATCCCCAGAATTGCTTCATTATGTTAAATCTTTGATCAGGCCTGAATTTCAGCCTGTCCACGTGCAATTTTTATGAATACCTCGTTGATGTCTGCTACTGCGAATTCCTCTCTTAATTCAGCCGGCGTTCCGAGGGCCTTTATTTTTCCCTCGTCCATTATGGATACCCTGTCGCAGTATTCGGCCTCATCCATATAATGAGTGGTTACAAAAACAGTTATACCCCTGTTCGCGGCTGCATATATCATTTCCCAGAACTGCCGCCTGGTAACGGGATCGACCCCGCCTGTAGGCTCATCCAGGAATACTATGCTTGGATTATGAAACACGGCTACTGAAAATGCCAGTTTCTGCCTCCAGCCCAGCGGCAGGTCAGATATCAGTTTGTTGCGGATGTCTTTGAGTCCCAGCTGCATGAGCAACTCCTCTGTTCTTTCCTTAATATACTTTTTCCTGAGTCCGTAGATCCCCGCATAAAACCTGATGTTTTCAACCACATTAAGGTCCTCATACAGGGAAAACTTCTGGCACATATACCCGATGTTCTTCTTTATTGTCTCGCTCTGCCTGTACACATCATATCCGGCCACAGTGATCTCGCCGGATGTCGGCACCGACAAGCCGCAGAGTATCCTGATAGCAGTGGTCTTACCAGCCCCGTTCGCCCCGAGAAATCCGAATATCTCTCCCTGGTACACTTCAAAATTCAGGTGGTCGTTGGCAACAAAACTGCCGAACTTTTTCACCATATCCCTGACCTTTATGACCGGTTTATTTGTGTTCATTATTTATTATTCAGTGTGCTCGGACATTAGGTCCATAAAACAATCCTCAATACCCGGCAGGATCTCACGGATCAGTATTTCCTGATGCTCCCTTGATGAAAGAAAAGCTTTCATATCATCCGGTTTATATCCCCGCTCGGTCATGATTACATGAAGCTCCCGGCCAAAGAGATAAACCGACCTGATCTCATTCAGGGACCTGATATCCTGCATGAGCCGGTACATGTCGCTGCTACGGACAGACCATATGTTCCTGCTGTAATCCGAAATAATGCTTTCAGGTTCATTGACCGAGAGGATCCTCCCTTTTTGTATCAGTGCCACCCGGTCACACATAAGGGCTTCATCCATATAGGGAGTGGAAACCAGGATGCTTATATCTTTCTTCTTCAGACGGATAAGCATTTCCCAGAATTCCTTTCTTGAAACTGCATCAACCCCGGTAGTCGGCTCATCCAGTATCAGTATATCCGGTGAGTGAATAAGGGCGCAGCTGAGGGCCAGTTTCTGTTTCATGCCCCCTGATAGTTTTCCGGCCCTCCTTTTCCGGAATGGTTCAAGCTGTGAGTATATGTCCTTTACCAGCTCATAATTGGCTTCTACCGTGGTTCCGAATACCGTGGCATAGAAACGCAGGTTTTCCTCCACTGACAGGTCCTGGTAAAGAGAAAACCTCCCTGCCATGTATCCTATCATCCTGCGTATTTCCCTGTAATGTTTTACCACATCAAGGCCCTTAAGCCAGGCTGCTCCTTCATCCGGCAACAGAAGGGTGGCAAGTATGCGGAACAAGCTTGTTTTGCCGGCTCCATCAGGACCAATAAGGCCGAAGATCTCTCCCGGAGGGACCTCAATATTGATATCCCTTAAGGCTATGGTATCTGCATAGCTCTTTGACAGATTCTCGGTTTTTATGGCAGGATGCTCCATTAACTTTCTGTTTTTCAGCCTGTATTACCACTTACGATTGTATCCAGGATCTTCATTTTACAGTTCTTCTGAAAATATTACATCTCCCGGCATACCTATTTTCAGGCGTCCGTCATTAATGACCTCCACCTTCAGCGCATATACCAGGTTCACCCTTTCCTTTTTTGTCTGTATGATCTTGGGCGTGAATTCGGCTTTGTCGGAGATCCAGCTAATAAGGCCTTCCAGTTCCTGCCTGCTGTTATCATCCCCGTCAATAAAAACCCTTACCTTCTGACCAAGCCTGACTGACGACAATTGATCTCCACTGATATATACCCTGAGCTGCATTTTAGACAGGTCTGCAATTTTATACAGGGATTTTCCCGGAACGGCCATTTCATCTGGCTCAATATATTTTTCCAGTACGGTGCCCTCAACAGGATTGATGATACGGCACCTGGATAAGAGATCAGAAATACGATCTTCCTGTTTGGACAGGGCATACACCTCGGCATTTATTGAAAGGAAATTTGTTTCAGTGGCCTGCACCTGCTTTTCCATGGTTGACAGCTGACCGTTCAGGTCATCCATCTGTTTGCGGGTTGCAGCGCCGTCGCTGAAAAGTTTTTCGAGACGTTCCTTTTCCACCATCAGGACTCTCTGCTGTTCTTTGAGTACCTCTATCTGAGCTCTTATCCCCTCCTTTTTCACAGTCACGGCCTGCTTCTGTGCCCATAGCTGTTCCTTCTGAAGGTACAGTGAACTCGAATCAATTATGCCGGCAAGGTGACCTGCGGGGTATTGCCTGCCTTCCTGGATAGTAAACAGCTCTATTGTCCCCTGGCTTTCTGCAGAAATGATAATTTCAGTGGCTTCGAAATTACCATAGGCATCAGACAGTTCATTGCGGTCAGAACAGGAAACTGCCAGGATGCCGGTCGCCATTATGAGAAGAATTGGATTTTTCATCAGATGATATATTTGTTATTAGGTGTTGGATATAATATGCCTTATATGTCTCCCCTGGTAGTCAGATAGTCTATCTGTGCCTGGATCAGCTGGAGTTCATGCATGGCAAGGGTGATCCTTGCCTCGGTCTCAGCATTCAATTCAGCCAGGTAATCGCTTGATGTAATAACACCGTTTTCAAGCTGTGAGGCTGCGGTTTCCCTGACCTGCTTCCGCAGATCCACTATCTGCCTGTCCAGACCAACCATTTCCCGGTATTTAGTTACCTGGCCCAGGTCCTCCTCCATATTCATCATTATGTTCAGTGAAAATGCCTCTTTCCTGGTTGTGATCACATCCTGCTGAACACTGAGCAGTTGTTGCTCCCTGTTGCTTTTGTTCCAGTCCCATATCTTCCACTTCAGGCCTGCTCCCACCATATAGAAACTGCCGAATTCATCACTGAAATAGTTTGATCCGGGTGGTTTACCATAACCCAGTTGACCGAAAGCATATACTTTCGGTCTTCTCATGCTGCTGCTCAGTTTTTTACTGGCATCAAGACTGCTGATCTGCAGGTCGAATAATTGATACTCCGGGCGCTTGAATCCCAGCTGTGCCGACTCATAATTTATATCAGGAAGTTCAAGTACAGTATTATCATTAATAGCGGCACCTGTCAGCCGGGCAAGAATGTTCTTCCCTGTAAATATACTGATGCCAATTTCCTTCATCTGCTGCTCGAGTTTCAAGAGTTCCGCATCCATCACATCCAGGTTGCATGATAATAAAATACCGTTCCGCACTCCGGAAGCTACCATTTCCCTTTTTTCTTCCAGCTCTTCGGATTTTATGTTGAGAAGCTGCTCCTGCTGCTGCAGAAGTAAAATCATGAAATAAAGATTGTTTACCCTGTCTTTCAGCTTATTAAGCTCCACTTCCACCTGCTGCCGGCTGGTTTCATATTTACTGAGTTCAAGATCTTTACTCGCACTGGTAAGGCCGCCGTCATACAGAGTCTGCTGAAGATCGAGGGTCAGCTTGTACAGGTCATGCGGCATGGATGGAATGTCAAGATTGGGAAGCTGTATGATGCTACCCATATCCAGCACTTCTGACTGCCAGCTGAACTGTCCGTTCACATCCAGGGCCGGATACCAGTTTGAAGTCAGTTTATCAAGGCTTAACTGCCTGGATGTTTCCAGCAATGCCTTTTCCCTGGATGCTGGGTTTGATATCACAGCCATCTCATGGCACTTTAACAGGGTCAGTGTGTCCTGGCCACCGGCAACAGGACAGGCTGCCAGAATCAGAATTGATAAAAAGATATTTCTCATGACTTAAGGTTTTCATTCATTATATTAAATTTCTTCCTTGCGAACCTGCGAACTTGTTAACCTGCGAACTTGTTAACTTTTCTGTTCTGCTCCTCTGAAAGCCATCCTGAAAAACTCCGGGATCACTTTCTTTCTTTCTTCAAGGAAGTGAACATAATCTTCCTGCTTATTATCAAATCCAATCCTCATAAACATTGGTCTTGCAATAAATGGAAAGATCACCATCCCCAGGAAATTGGCAATAAAATGCCGCGGATCCATACCGGTAATGCCCTCCTCGGCCAGCTGTTTTTCCAGGTATTTGCTGGCCGCCGTCCTGTCAAAACCGGCGCCCTGCACCACACTGAACAGGCGGTCAGGATTCAGCGAAATCTCCTGTAATATGAAAGCTGGCAGGTAAGGTTTGTCTTTCAGCAGATCAATGTATTTCTCAGTTACCAGTTCTATCTTCCTGAAAAGAGGAATATCCGAAATGAATATTGAAACAATTACAGGAAATACCTTATGAAGCAGGTTTTCGAAGATCGCATCAAATAAGCGGTCCTTGTTCCTGAAATAATAATGGAGCAGGGTCCTGTTAATCCCTGCCTCATCTGCAATATCCTGCATGGATGTTCCGGCTTTACCCCTGATCATAAATACCCTGGTAGCTGCCTCAAGTATTTTGTGTTCAGTATCAGGCTGTACTTTGTCCTGTGGGAGATCCGGAATATTTTTGACCATGGCGTTTAACTATTTAGTTTAACTCTAATGTTTAACTATTGTGTAAAAATATAAATTAGATTTGAATTTCCAAATAAATAATGCGAAACCGGAACTTTTTCACCTATTAATTTAGATTTATTCTATCTTTACGACTCCAAAAAAATCAGCTATGAGAAGGCTTACAATTCTATTAGTAATTGCATTAACCACAAGTATTGGTTTTCTGCAATGCAACCGTCTTGGAGAGGATCCTGAGATAAATCAGGATGAATTGCTGGGACATCTGACATTCCTTGCCACGGACTCTTTAAAAGGACGCCTTCCCGGTACGCCTGAAGACTCCGTCGCTGCCCTCTACCTGGCTGGAGAGTTTAAGAAAGCAGGGCTTAGGCTTCATAACAAAAATGGATTACAGGCCTTTCAGATCACTATGGAGCAAAGTTACGGGGAGAATAACCTGTTCAGCTCAGCTGGTGTTACGGCAGAATTTGAGGCGGATTTCGCTCCTTTCCCCTTCAGCGCTAATGCAAGCATTGAAGCAGAGGTGGTTTTTGCAGGCTTCGGTTTCGAAATATCCGATGGACATACCGAGTGGAATGATTACCATGGTATTGATGTTTCTCAAAAGTGGGTAATGATACTCAGGGACAACCCGGAACCGGACAGTACTGAGTCGGTTTATACCAATTATAGCAATGACAGGAATAAGGCAATGATAGCCAAGGATCACGGTGCAGCCGGTGTTCTTTTTGTTTCCGGTGAAAGTTTTGATCCGGAGGAAGAACTGATATCCTTGACCAAACGTGAATTTTCGGTTGGTATACCTGCCCTGCATATCAGAAGGTCCCTGGCTGACAGGGTGCTTGAATCTTCCGGCCGGACAATCAAAGCATTGGAACAATCACTGGCCACTGACAGGAAACCCCACTCATTTGAAACCGGCATCAGTGTCCGGGCCACGGCCGACCTTGTACTTCTTAAGGAAACGAGCTATAATATAGTGGCTTACCTTGAGGGCAGCAATCCGGCACTAAAGGATCAGTACCTTGTGCTGGGTGCACATTATGACCACCTGGGAATGGGAGGCGAAGGAAGTTCCTCACGTCAGCAGGATACCATAGCAATTCATTATGGTGCAGACGATAATGCATCCGGAGTAGCAGCTTTGCTTGAAATCGCAGAGAAGCTTGCAGGAAGTGAACCCTCCCCTGCTGTCAGCTGTATATTCATTGCATTTGGTGCAGAAGAGGTGGGATTGCTGGGATCAAAATACTTTATTGAAAACAGTTCCATCCCACATGAGGATTTCAGAATGATGTTTAACCTTGACATGGTGGGAAGGCTGGAAGACAAACCGGTTCAGATCGGCGGTACCGGTACTGCCACTGAAACTGAAGCCATACTCGACGAGCTCCTTGGAGAAGACAGTATACGCGTGGTCAGGAGTCCCGAAGGATCCGGTCCATCTGATCATGCCTCATTTTATGCCAAGGACATACCGGTACTGTTTTTCACCTCCGGTCCGCATTCAGACTACCACACACCCGGAGATATAGTCGAAAAGATAGATCTTCAGGGAATGCAGGCAATAGCTGAACTGGTATATGAACTGATGCTGCATGTGGGTAACTTGGATACTTCCCTGACATTTACAGAAGCGGGACCCAAAGTAAGGAGTCCTGGCAGACACGGCAGGAACACGGTTACTCTGGGAATCATGCCCGATTTCATGTCATCCGATGAGTATGAAGGCATGAGGGTCGATATGGTTACACCGGGCAGACCTGCAGCCCTGGGAGGTATTAAAAAGGGAGATTTTATTATAGCCATTGAAGGTAAAGAGGTTAATAATATATACGATTATATGTTCCGGATGTCACAGGTAAGTTTAGGCCAGCAAATAGTTGTCAGCGTCTTAAGAGACGAGGAACAGCTGGACCTGCTAATACAACTCTGATTGCTATGAACAAAACACTGATATGGGTCTTTTCAATCCTGCTCACGGTAACAACTGCCATCTGGCAGCGGAAAACCGGGCCAAGCTATCCAAAAAAGATTGAAACGAGTATTAATGCTGTCGATTACAGTCTGGAGTTCCCCAGAACTCACGGTGGCGAGGATGACCTCCTGCTGGAACTGGAAGTCAGTGACCCTGCGATAAGCGGTACCCTCATTTACAGGCGCTTTCCAACCGGCGATCCCTGGGATACTGTTCCCTTTGCCAGGAAGGATGAATTGCTTACCGCCAGCCTTCCACATCAGCCCCCTGCAGGCAAACTGGAATACAAAATTATATTATCCGACCAGGCCGCAACTTATGATCTGCTTGAAGGAGGTACGGTAGTTGCACGCTTCAAGGGGAGTGTCCCGGTAGCCGTCCTGATACCCCACATCTTTTTTGTATTCTTTGCCATGCTTCTGTCAAGCGTAGCAGGAATATTTGCCATATTTAAACTGAAAAGGCATAAACTATACGGATTCCTGACAGCCTGTTTTCTGATTGTCGGCGGGTTCATTCTCGGGCCCGTAATACAGAAATTTGCTTTTGGTGAGTTCTGGACAGGTTTTCCATTCGGACAGGACCTGACCGATAACAAGGTCCTTTTTGCATTCATAGTATGGATCATTGCCATCGCAGCAAACTACAAAAAAGACAGGAGGTACCTGACAATCATAGCTGCAGCCTTTTACCTGCTGATAACACTCATCCCCCACAGTATGTTCGGTTCTGAATTTGATTATGAATCGGGACAGGTGGTTACCGGGTTTATATCATTTTTTTAATTATTCTGTTCTGAGGCAGAATTACTTACCCCTGCATTTCTAGAAAAAATCCCTAATTTGCAGCATATAGTTTTTTTATTCGTCTTTTATTCAAGAACAAATGGTTCAGGATCCTGATTTTGAAAATATACATCAGGAATTAATTGACAAACTTAGGTTCGGAGATCATCAGGCACAATACAGGATCTACAAACTGTATTACAGGGCAATGTATAATACCAGCCTGAGGATAGTCGGCGTCCCGGAAGATGCTGAGGACATTATGCAGGAAGCTTTTCTTTCTGCCTTTAATAAAATCAGCAGCTACCATGGGAAGGTAAGTTTCGGAGCATGGCTGAAGAAAATAGTGATAAACAAATCACTGGATTATCTGAAGAGCCGGAACAGGACCCTGATCCATATAGATGAACATGATATTGAAATTGAAGATGAACAGCAGACACCCGATAACGAATACCAGAGGATCCCGGTACAACAGATCCGGGATGCCATTCAGTCCCTTCCCGAAGGGTACAGACTTGTACTATCTCTCTATCTGCTTGAAGGTTATGACCATGAAGAGATTGCACAGATCCTTGAGGTCAGCAGTTCTACCTCAAGGAGCCAATATGCCAGGGCCAGGCAAAAGCTGCTGGAATTATTAAAAAGAAACCAAAATTCAAAATAAATGACAGACCTGGAAAAAATAATCATCGAGAACAGGGCGGAGCTGGATAGCTTCGAACCCGGGGATGGTCATTTTGAGCGATTCCGGCAGAAGTTGTCAGGAAAAACCGCATACAGGGGGATTCATTTTCTGGACTATCTTAAAATTGCCGCAGTTGTGCTGCTGGCATCACTGTTCAGTTTCTTCTTGTATAACCAGATTGAATCATATTTCATTAAAAGTGATCAATATTCTTTGAGTGATGTCTCAAATGAATACAGGGAGGTTGAAGAGTACTATACCGGTCTTATCAGGACAAGGTACAATGAGCTTGAACAGATCGAAACTGCAGAACCGGAGCAGAAAGAACTGCTATTCAAGGAATTATCTGATATGGACAGGCTCATGAAACAGATGCAGCAGGATCTGAAAACCAATCCAACAGATGAAAGAATTATTAATGCCATGATCAGTCATTACCAGGCGAAACTGGGGATCATGAACCAGATACTTGATCAGCTTGAAAATATTAACAGTAACAATAAATCCATATATTATGAAAGCAAGGAGATTTAGCAAACCCGCGCAGTTGTCACTCATCTTATTGATCTTTTCGGGCCTGGTATATGCCCAGGACAGTGGATATACCAAGACATTCAAGGAATCATTCAACACAGGTGAGAAAACCCAGCTGACTATAGATAATAAATACGGCAGTGTTGATATCCATGATTGGGATAAAAATTCAGTCGAAATAGATGTTCTGGTACTGGTTGATAATGTCAGTGCTGAAAAAGCCGAAAAGATCCTCAGTTATATTAATGTTGAGTTCAGCCAGAGCGGTGATGAGATCGTTGCCCGGACAACCTTCGATGACAAGTTGGGCAAGAGCAGGTCAGGCAATCATAAGCTTGAGATCAACTACACGGTAAATATGCCAAAAGATATTAAACTGAACCTGTCAAATAAATACGGCAGTGTTTTTATTACTGAACTTACCGGGTATGCAGTGATCGATGTTAAATATGGTAAACTGATTGCCGGCAAACTGATACGTGGCAATGAAAAACCTCTTACTGAAGTGAATCTTGGGTATTCCAATGCTGAGATTGAAGAAGTGGGCTGGCTGAAATCAAATATTAAGTATTCAACACTGGAAATAGAGAAGTCCAGGGCGCTGATCGTCTACAGCAAATACTCCCATATTTTCGTTGATGAAATGAGTTCCCTTGTCAGTGAATCCAAATATGATGAATTCAAGTTGGGAAATGTCTCCAATTTCGTTATCAATACTCAATACTCAAACATAAAGATAAAAGAGCTGACTAAGAAACTGGATTGTGTAACAAGTTATACCGACTGCACTGTAGAACATATTCCTGCAGGATTTGAAAGCATTAATGTGGATACCAAATACGGAGGGTACAAACTGGGGATAGATCCTTCTGCCTCATACAAACTTGAAGGCTATGCGGCCTATGCAAAGATCTCTTATCCCGATGAGAACCGCATCAGCAGGATATCAGAGAATACTTCCATGAAAGTGAACGGCACGGTAGGTCCGGATTCCGCTCCGCAGGCAGTCGTTAAGATAAGCACCAAATATGCCGGAGTAAGGCTGAATTATTGACACCCGGAACCAAAGATACAGGAAACCGCTATTCTCCTGACATTATCCCGCCGTCTATAGTCAGCGCTATCCCCGTTATCCATGATGAATCATTACTAGCGAGGAACAGCGCTCCTCTGGCAATGTCCCCGGGTGTCCCGAGTCGTTTCATGAGAGTTTTATCCCCTGCTTCCTCCACTGCGGTCTCCGGATTAGGGAAAGCCTTGGCAGAATCCCATAGAAATGGCGTATCTACAGGTCCGGGGCACAGGCAGTTGACACGTATTTTAGATTCAGCATAGTCAATCGCAAGGTTTTTTGTAAGAGAAATTAATGCCCCCTTGGAAGCACAATAAGCAGGGTGATTGGGGAAGGCTTTGAATCCCGCTATTGAGGCATTGATGACGATGGCACCACCGCCGGCTTTGACCATCTCGGGTATTGCAAAACGGCAGAGATAAAAAACACCGTTAAGGTTAGTAGCAATTGTCTGATCCCAGGTTTCAAGGGATACTTCCGTTACAGAACCTATACCCAGTATCCCGGCGTTGGGAACAAGTATATTGATCCTGGCATATTTTTCTATTACCTTCCTTGTAAGCTGTTCCACATCATCGACTTTGGAGATATCGGCAGAGATGAATGTTGCCTCTCCCCCGCTCTTTCTAATTTCGTTTACAATCTTGTCCCCGCGTTCTTTGTTGCGTCCGCTGACGACCACCGATGCACCTTCTTCCGCAAAGAGCTTCGCGATTCCCTGACCCATACCACTGGTGGCACCGCTAATGAGGGCAACCTTGTTTTTGAGTTTCATAATCCGGTATTATAGTTAAATATACTATATATTGCTCTAAAGAATTGTTTAATATCCTGTTCAAATATGAATGTTTTTTTTAGTATTTTCCAGATCATTTATAAATACCTGATCATGCGCGCTTATATCCTTGTATTGATGTTCCTCCTTTCCTCCTGCACAGAACCTGTTGAATATGCACTGGTAATACACGGGGGTGCCGGTAATATCAACAGGGAAAGCATCAGCGATGAAATGGAAGAAACCTACCGCACAGCGCTCAGCGAAGCCCTGTTGGTTGGAGAAAATGTACTCAAAAACGGTGGTTCGAGCCTGGATGCCGTCGAGCAGGTGATCAGGCTGATGGAAGACTCTCCCCTGTTCAATGCAGGCAAGGGAGCGGTTTTTACACATGAGGGGAAAAATGAAATGGATGCTTCGATTATGGACGGTAGTGATCTGAACGCCGGAGCAATAGCCGGAGTGGGTGATATCAGAAACCCTATCAGTCTTGCACGGCTGGTAATGGAGAAATCAGAACATGTTATGCTATCTGGAAAGGGCGCTTCAGATTTTGCACTGGAACAGGGTATCTCCCTCGTTGACAGCAGTTATTTCTTCACTGAAAAGCGATGGAAATCCCTGCAGGAGCAGTTAAAGAAAAACGGGGTCGAAAAATACAGTACGGTAGGATGTGTGGCCCTTGACAGGAAGGGTAACCTGGCAGCGGGAACCTCAACCGGAGGTATGACAAATAAAAAATTCGGCAGAATAGGTGATTCACCGGTTATAGGAGCAGGCAACTATGCCAGTAACAGCAGCTGTGCCGTATCTGCCACCGGTCATGGAGAATACTTCATCAGGTATACTGTAGCTCATGATATAGCTGCCCTGATGGAATACTCCGGTTTAATGGTTCACCAGGCGGCCTCCCGGGTCATTCACCAGAAGCTGAAGGAAGCAGGGGGCAACGGTGGGGTAATATGCCTGGACACAAAGGGAAATATAGCTATGGAGTTCAATACCACCGGTATGTTCAGGGCCTGGGCACGGTCAGATGGCGAACGGGGCGTGCTGGTATTCAAAGAGGATTGATCCTGCCTGAATGTCTGCTCAGATACCCTGGATCAAATCCTGGTCCCTGATTATAATAAACCAGGGATTGTGCAGGTCTTCCTTATTATATATCAATTCCTCCTTTGTATCAGGCTGAAAAACACTGCATCCTGAATGCATGGCAATAGCATGGCCGGCTGCCGTATCCCACTCCATAGTAGGACCAAAACGTGGATAGATATCTGCTACTCCCTCAGCAACCAGGCAAATCTTCAGGGCACTGCCCCTGGACACAACATCCACAGTTCCGGCCTTCTTTTTTACTTTCTTAATAAACTTCCTGGTGTCCCAATTGATGTGAGAACGGCTGGCTACCACTGTAAGATCCCTGTCCCTGCCATTGACATAGGGAAGCTTGATCGACCGTTCAACGAGCTCATTCAGGGACAGATCCATAAGAGCCATGGGATCCGGTGATTTCAGCAGGCAGCCACCCGTATCTTCAGAAGAAAAATAGATCTGATGAAGGGCAGGTGTATATACTATCCCTGTTACAGGGTGATTGTTTTTAATCAGGGCTATATTAACCGTGAAATCACCATTGTGCTTGATAAATTCTTTGGTCCCGTCCAGCGGATCAACCATCCATAAGAGCTCCCAGTTCTTTCGCACCGAATATTCCAGGTCCCGTCCTTCTTCGCTAAGTACAGGGATGCCTGTATCACGCAAGCCCTCCATTATTATGCTGTGAGCTTCCAGGTCCGCTTCGGTAAGAGGAGACTTGTCCTCTTTACGCCTGGTATGAAAATCCCCGCTTTTATAAATTCTCATTATTGCCTTCCCCGCCAGAAGAGCAGTCCTGAAGGATACCAGTAACAAAGAAGGGTAATCCGGCGTTTTTAGCTGAACCATTAAAAATATATTATTGTAAGAATAATAACTGTGGTAATCATGTAAAGCATGGTAAGAGGGGCTCCAATCTTGAAAAAATCCTTGAATGAATAGCCACCGGGACCGTATACCATCAGGTTGGTCTGAAATCCTACCGGGGTCATGAAATTGGCAGCCGCACCATAAGCAACCACCAGTACAAAGGGTACCGGGTTCAGATCGAGGGTAACTGCAGTAGCAACCGAAATAGGGAAGATTATGGCTGCGGCTGCCTTACTGGTAATGTAAGCCGCGAGAACAGATGTGATAAGGTAAATACCGGTAAGTATCCCGATTTTCCCAAGTGGAGCAAACAGGTTGATGATTCCCCTCGCAACAAGATCGGCTGCTCCTGATTTCACCATAGCAGTACCCAATGCCAGTGAAAGAACAATAATAATTGCCAGGTTGTAATCTATACTCTTGGGAATCTCCCTGGGACTCGTCAGGTTCATCAGCATACTGGCTATCAGAATTACAAGCAGGCTGATGAACAGCGGGACAACCTGAAGGGATGAAAGGAGGATAGCCATTAATAATCCCCCCAGAAGGATTGCATTCTTCCACCATTTGGTTTTTAAGATTTCTTTAACCTTCGATATAAAATAAAAATCTTCTGTCTGCATGCTCCGTGATACAAAAAGTTCACCTGAATATAAAAGAAGTACATCCCCGGCTTTCAGGATGGTATCTCCCACCTTTCCTGTCAGCATCTCCCCGTTTCTGTGAACCGAGAGAATAGCCGCATCGTATCGCGATCTGAAATTCGTTTCCCGCACCGGTTTGTTAATGAGGTTTGAATTCTGTGACACTACAACTTCAATGATCTCTGTACGGGTACGTTTGGCCAGCATGCCGGCTTCGGGAATAGATAAACCGGAATCAGAGTTGATCATGTCGGCAATAACCTGCGTATCTCCTGCAAATACAAGCAGATCACCCTTATCGAGTAAGAGGTCCCTGTTAAACTCTGTTATTTTGAATCCCCTCCTCCACAATTCCATGAGGTAGAATCCGGGTTGTCCCCTCAGTCTTGATTCTTCTACAGTTTTACCTATCAGAGAGGATTTTTCCTTTACTTTAGCTTCGATCAGGTATTCCCTCTTGCTGGTTGAAAATGCTGTTATCAGGTCAGGTTTATCAGGCAGGAGCCTGTTCCCGAACAACATCATGTATATATACCCTATAATGATCATCGGAAATCCTACTGCCACAAAATCAAAGATCTTTAATTCTTCCAGGTCCGGTGAGATCGTCTGTTCAACAACCAGTCCGTTAACGATCAGGTTGGTTGATGTCCCTATCAGGGTGGCACATCCTCCCAGGATAGCTGCATAAGAAAGAGGTATCATAAATTTTGAGGGAGAAATGTTATTGCGCCGGCACCAGTTATGGACATAAGGTATCATAACTGCAACCAGCGGGGTATTATTAAGGAAAGCTGAAAAGCCGGAGATCAGTATCATCATCCGGCTGAGGAATCCCCTGTAGCTTCTTGCATTACGGAAAAAGCGGTCAAATATCAGCTCCATAACCGCTGTCCTTTTAATAATATCCCCGATAACAAGCAGTATGATCACTACGCCAACCTGTTCATTGGCAAAGCCCTTAAGAATCTCTGACGGTGTAAGAATTCCCAGGACCCCCAGCGATATCACCCCAACCATAAAAGTAAAAGCAGGCCCGAGGATTTCCCTGTATAAGGAAATTAGGATAAAGAGCAGAACAATGAAGACAACTATCTGATCAAAGCTCAGCATATATTTACCTATCAATCCGGTTCAGGTATTGCATTGAATGAGAAATCAGGATACAGCCATTCAAAGATATTTAAAGAAACGGTTTTTTAAACAGAATTACCCATTAATTTAGCTTCCGCCGGACCGATCAGGTTCATATACGCTCCTTAAAAGGAAGGAAGGTCATGAAATCAGCATGATGCACTATATAAGCCTCTGTAGACCTTGTTATATGATCTCCTTCACCTGCATGGGCGGCAATGATGTGGCAGATCTCAGCCGGGAGGCCGCATTGTTCAGCCAGGGAAACCCCTGAAAAAGGATGCCGGAGGTATCTGCCATAGCTGCCCTGTACCGGCTTACCATCCACTATTTCGTATTCCAGCAGTTTCCCCACATCGGCCAGTATGGCCCCGGCTATAAGTACATCCATATTTACAGGAAGGGAATCTCCAAAGAAAAGATTCATATGCCGGCCGCTGTCCCGGGCAACATGCACTACACACCGTTTATGGTCCATAAAACTCACTTTTAGTCCGGGTACCAACAGTGTAAAAGGAATTTCTTTCAGGTCAGATGATGTGAGTTTGCTCCGTTCCAGGGCCAGCTCCCAGGTAGCGGCAGTCTTTTCCCGGATGTCTTCATCCGCTATCCAATCCAGTTCAGGCCACAGATCCATTATCTCGTCTGTCATAATGTACTTGTTTGATTACTGTCTTATTTTATTAAAATCCTGTCATCAGCGGCATTATAATTCATTTATAATGGCATCAGCCATATCCCTTGTAGAGGCCGCCCCCTGGTTTATCACATCCTGGCTGCCCCTGGCTCTCATCATGTCATAGGTTCTCACTTTGCCGGCTGATATTACCCTGGCTATTGCTTTCCGGATCCTGACTGCAATATCCGGACATTCAATATGGTCAAGCATCATACAGGCCGACTCGATCATAGCGATTGGATTAACTATAGAAACAGGGTAGGAAGCATATTTCGGCGCCGAGCCATGGGTAGGTTCAAATACGGCAACTTCATTGCCTATGTTGGCACTGCATGCAAAACCAAGTCCCCCGATCAGGCCTGCAAAACCATCTGATACAATATCACCAAACATATTCCCGGCTACAATCACGCCATAGGATTCCGGGTTCTTCGTCAGCCACATCATCTGGGCATCAATGTTGGTATTCCATAGCTCGATCTCAGGGTATTCATTTTTTTGCAGATCTTTGGCCATTTTAAACATCATACCGGATGTCTCCCTGATAACATTCGGTTTCTCGCAAACAGTAACTGAAGGATATTCATATTTCCTTGCATACTGAAATGCGGCATCCAGTATCCGCCCGGTTGCTTTCACGGTAAAAATTCTTGTCGAGACGGCCAGTTCCCCCCTGGGCACTTCAGAGAAATTCTTCAGAAATCTGGGATGAGAAATGAGTGCTTCATACACCACATCAGGGGGGTCAGACCATTCAACTCCCCCGTAAAGTCCTTCCGTGTTCTGTCTGAAAATAACTACATCTACCTCCGGCTCTTCTATGCTGCCGTCTGTCCCGCGCCTGATAAAATTAAGCGGATTGCCGATATAGGTATGACAGGGCCTGATACAAATATCAAGGTTAAAATGCTGCCGCAATCCCACAATCGGGCTTGAATATACCAGTCCCCTGTCCTGTAACTCCGGTATGAGCTCTTGTGCAGCTTCCTCTTTCGGTTTGGAAGTAATGGCTCCGAACAGCCCTGTTTTATGTTCTGCCAGCAAATCCAATGTTCTTTGAGGAAGCGGGTTCCCCTCTGTCCTCCAGAATTCCCATCCAATATCGGCTTCAACATACCTGGGATTGAAACCGGCTTTTGAAAGCACACGAACAGCTTCATTGAGAACTGTCTTACCTATACCATCACCAGGCATCAGAACAATGGTTTCACTCATGTCTCTTTATCTCGAGCAATTAATTTGTAGTAAAATTAGAATAAAAAATCAATGCCGATTTTGATGGGAAAGTGTTTTTTATCCTTTATCTTGTAAAACATTCTAACACCGAACGATATACCTGGTAATAGGCAAACATGACTTTCAACGAATTGGAACCATCCGGATTGTGGACCTGTTTTCAGCAAATATGTGAAATACCCAGGTTATCTAAACAGGAAGATAAAATTATCGATTTCCTTACCGGTTTTGCACAAAAACACAGGCTCGATTTTGAAAAGGACGAAAGCGGTAATATCCTTATCCCTAAACCCGCTGCTCCGGGATTTGAACATTTACAGACTGTCATACTTCAGTCTCACATGGACATGGTTGGTGAAAAAGAACAGGATTCCGATCACGACTTCAGCAAGGACGCCATTAAACCCTTTGTGGAAAAAGGCTGGATCAGGGCAAATGGGACCACCCTGGGGGCCGATGATGGAATAGGGATTGCTGCACAAATGGTAATCCTGAAAGATCCCGGCATTGAACACGGCCCCCTGGAATGCCTTTTTACTGTTGATGAAGAATCAGGGATGACCGGGGCCATGAACCTTGAACCCGGTTTTCTTACCGGTAAAATACTGATCAATCTTGATTCGGAAGACGAAGGAGAATTGTTTATCGGGTGTGCGGGGGGAATTGACACCATAGCCACTTTTAATACAGTCCCGAAAAAGCCCGGTAATAACTCTGTATACTATCGCGTTTCGGTAAGTGGCCTGAATGGAGGCCATTCAGGAGATGAAATTCATAAGAGTCCGGGTAACGCCATAAAGATCCTGAACAGGTTTCTATGGAACATCAGCAGGGAATTTAAGGCAAGGATCAGCCGTTTCGAAGGCGGAAACCTTCGCAATGCCATACCCCGGGAAGCTTACACCAGGTTTTGCATCCCAGGTAAACAGGCAGCTGATTTTGAAAGTTTCTACCACATCTATGTTGCAACAGTAAAGAAGGAGCTTAGAATTTATGAGCCCGCGCTCAATTTCGAGCTTCACATCAGCGAAACTTCTGATGCGGTCATCAATAAAACAGTTCAGAAAAATCTGCTGAATGCCATATATGCCTGTCCGCACGGAGTCATTACCTGGAGCAGCGAACTTGAAGGCCTGGTGGAGACCTCTACCAATCTGGCATCCATTAAACATATCAGTGAGAAACAGATACAGGTGATAACAAGCCAGCGTTCTTCGGTGGACTCGGCAAAAAAGGATATTGCAGACAGGATAAATAGTATTTTCAGCCTGGCAGGGGCCGAAACCCATCATACCGACGGATATCCGGGATGGTCACCCGACACCAACTCTGAGATCCTCAGGGTGAGCACCGCAGCCTATAAAAGACTGTTCAGAAAAAACCCTGTGGTCAGGGCTATACATGCCGGCCTGGAATGCGGCCTGATCCTGGAAAAGTACCCCCGGCTGGATATGATATCATTCGGGCCGACCATCAAGGGTGCTCATACACCCAGCGAACGCATCAGTATCCGTAGTACTCAGAAATTCTGGAAATTACTGCTGAATGTATTGACAAGTATTCCCAGGCAGGTTTAAACCGGATCAGATATCTTCTAAAAAATCACTCTTACCTACTCCGCATACCGGACATGCCCAATCGTCCGGGATGTCCTCGAATCTTGTGCCCGGATCAATTCCGCCATCAGGGTCTCCCTCCTGGGGATCATAAACATAACCGCAGACTGAACATCTGTATCGCTTCATATGGCCTGGACTTAAGTTCAAAATCTCCGGAATTTATAAAATAATATCCAATTTATACCTTTATTTTACCTGTTCCTGAGGTATCCGAAACATGAATATCTAAAAAAATAATACTATCTTCCGTCTCATTTAATGAAACCCGGTTTGGAAAGGATCACGTCCGAAATAAAACTGTTTAAGCCAATCAGCCTGGAAAAAATGGATGAGGTAAAGCTGATGAACCGGATAGACACTAAATATGTGCTTCCGGTCAGTCTGCTTCCGGACCTTCTGCAGAGCATCAGCAGCCAGTATATGTCCCTTGTCATTGAATCCGAAAATCTATCGCGGTACAGAACCCTGTATTTCGATTCCCCTGAATTCCGGTTTTATCATGACCATCACAACGGGAGGCGGCCGCGGTTCAAGATAAGGTTCAGGGAATATACAGTAACCAGCACTGTTTTCTGTGAGGTAAAACAAAAAAACAATAAAAACCGGACCATAAAAAAAAGAATCAAAGCCGGGGATATCCCGGATACAATAACTGAACCCTATCTGAGTTTTATCAGAAAGCATATTCCTGATCCTCCCCTTGACCTGCAGCCTGCTGTCTGGTCTGACTTTTCACGGATCACCCTGGTAAATAATAATTTCAGGGAACGGGTGACCATTGATACCGATCTCGGCTTTAATGATGCACACAGGTCGGCCGGACTGCCCCATGTGGCAGTTGCAGAGATAAAAAGAGATACGGGTTCGGGATCATCTTTCATCTCTGACGAATTGAGCAGCAGGAAGATCTTTCCGGTCAACCTTAGCAAGTATTGCACCGGCATAACCCTGTTAAAAGATCAGATAAAATACAACCGATTTAAGGAAAAACTTTTATATTTAAAAAAACTTGAACATGTTGACCAATCTTCTTCAGTTGCAGGCTGACACTTCAGAATTATTTGGTGTCCAATTCATTGATACTCCTGAATTCCTCCAGTTAGTTGTAAGGTTCAGCTTTAATATGCTCGTCGTATTTATTATTGTTGTGGGACTCTATTTCAGTGTCAGCCGCAAAAAGGGTTATATGTTCTCATATGTCTTGATCTCGGCGGTTATTTTCCTTCTGTGTTTCCTGCTGAGCAGTATAGGACTGGATGTTGGATTTGCCCTTGGACTGTTTGCCATTTTCGGGATCATCAGGTACCGGACCAATCCCATTCCCATTAAGGAGATGACGTACCTCTTTGTAGTAATCGGCGTATCCGTTATCAACGGTCTTGCAACAGAAGAAGTAAGCTATATAGAGCTGGTTTTCACAAATGTTGCCCTTATCCTGGTTGTGTATATCCTGGAAAAGGCCTGGGTCTCCAAAAAAGAGGTCAGCAAGCAGATCAACTATGAAAAGATAGAGCTTATCAAACCTGAAAAACGTAAAGAGCTGATCATAGACCTCAAAGAAAGAACGGGTCTTGAAATAACCCGGATTGAGATCGGCAGGATCAACTTTATCCGCGATACTGTAAGAATAAGGATCTATTATTTTGAAGAACCGGAATTCAGTGATGACGGGATTGAGACCAGAAGTTCTGACGACACATCACTTATCTGAGGCCGGCTGAACCTGTTTAACCTGGTCGATTACGGTTCCATCCACCCATTTTACCACCGCCACCGTTCTGTCCTTAAACTGAGGCTTTTGAGGTACACCGCAAATCTTGCGGGCTTCCTCCATTAATTCCCGGATTGGCCTGACGGGGAGTCCGGATCCCTGTACTTTTTCAAGCAGGTCCTCTCTTAAGGGATTGATGGCTATACCTCTTTCGGTAACTATCACATCGATGAGTTCACCCGGACCGCAAAGGGTGGTTACTTCATCTGTAATAACGGGTATGCGGTCTCGGAAAAGGGGTACAGGTATGATCACATTCTTGGAAAACAGGCAGTTCTGCCATCCCCCCAGTCCGTGCAGAAGATAACCGTCGGAGTGGGTAACCACATTTCCGTTGAAGTTAATATCTATCTCAGTAGCTCCCAGTATCACCACGTCTACCATACCGGCAAAATTACCCTTCCCGTGATAGTTATAGCTGGTAAAGGGGCTGGTCCAGACATGCCTGTCGTTCTCTTCCATCGAGGCTATCCCATCCATGTCAAATGTCTGTCCATCAAGCAAATAATCTATCAAACCTTCCTCCAGCATGGATACCAGGTATTTATTGGAACCTCCCCGTGCAAACCGGGCCCTTATCCCTTTTTCTTTCATGATCTGACGGAAGTACTCCCCCACGGCAAGTGAGGTTCCCCCCGCCCCGCTCTGGAAGGAAAAACCATCCCTGATAATGCCTGTATGTTCACAAAACCTGGCTGTCAGCTCAGCCAGGTAAAGACGATCCGGACTGCTGGTGATACGGGTGGTTCCTGAGATAATTTTTTCAGGATCCCCTATTCCTTTCATCTCAACGGTATAGTCGACATAGTTGCCCTGTATCTGCCAGGGGACACAGGGAAATTCCACCATATTATCGGTAACAACAATGACCTTGCCGGCATACTGTGAATCTGCCAGGGCAAATCCCAGCAAACCACTTGCCGATGGTCCCTGCAATCCGTTTGCATTACCGAAAGGATCAGCGCACCCGGCCCCTATGACGGCTATATCTATCCTGACTTCTCCATCCTGGACAGCCTGGTACCTGCCTCCGTGGGAACGTAGTATAGCTGTGCCCTTCATACCCCCTTCGGAGGTGAAACTACCAAGGGGACCGTTCATGCTTCCTTCTATGCGATGAATGGTTCCATCCTCAAGGTAGGGTATCAGGTGCCGGTGACAGGGAAATGAAGCAGAAGGGAACCATATCAGGTTTTTAATCCCCAGCTCCTTTGCAATGTCAAATACCTTATTTGCCAGCAGGTCACCATCACGAAAATGGTGATGGGTGGAAATTGTCATACCGTCCTTCAATCCGCAGGCCAACAAGGCTTCTTTGAGACCGGACAGTCGTTTGTTACCGTCGGAGGGAAAATCCATACAGCTGGAAATCCCTGGGGTCGCCCTGGTTCCCTCAGGTTTATGTTTCCCGATTCCTTTGAACGGAATAAGAGGTTCCCCGTTTGCACTATGGGGTACCTTCCTTCCTGCCTTATTCAATATTTCCCTCTGATCACTCATCCTGGTTATCCTTGTCTGTATTCAGTATTCCGGCTTCTTTTGCCTCCCTGACTGTCCTGAGGGCTCTTTTCACAACGGGGGCATCTATCATTTTGGAACCCAGGGAAATCACTCCTTTTCCGTCTGCCAATGCCTTTTCATAAACCTTCGCGATCTGCAGGGCCTTCTCAATTTCAGCTGCTGAGGGCTGGTATCCTTCATGTATGATCCGGATCTGCCTGGGGTGAATGCATCCCATCCCGTTAAATCCCAGGGATTTTGATTCTTTGACTGCATCAAGCAAACCCTGGTTGTCCGCCACATCTGAATATACCGAATCAATGGCAAGGATCCCGGCCGCTCTGCAGGCATTCACCAGCCTTGTCCGGGCATACAGGGATTCACTCCCTTCCCGTGTACGCTGTACACCCAGATCAGCTGTGAGGTCTTCGAGCCCGATGGCAATCCCGACAATATTATCAGCCGCTACGGCAATCCGGTAAGCATTCTCGATTCCCAGGGCCGATTCCAGTATTGGCATCAGGAATATCTCCCGCGGTTCCTTCTCTTTATCAAGTATAGAATTGATCTCCGCGTTTACCCGGGAGACCTGGTCAGGATTTTCGCATTTTGGTATGAGTATCAGCTCTACCGGAAAGGGTACAATAAATGCCAGGTCATCTATACCTGCAGGCAGCTGGTTGATGCGCACCATCCGTTCGGCCCCGTAGAAGTCCACCTGGCAAAGGGCATTCCTGATGAGTATCCGGGCTTCCTCTTTTCTCCCGGGAGCTACTGAATCCTCAAGATCCAGTATGATGCCATCCGGTGAATGAATGCCGGCATTGATCATCATTTTCGGAATATTTCCGGGCAGGTACAGCCGGCTGCACCTTCTTCGTTCCCTGGGCCCGGCAAATTTATTCTCTTCGATGACAGTCAGCATGTATGATTCCTGTTTTCCGGTGCATTTCCGGATAACAGCCTCCATACGTGCGGCAATAACAAGATCCAGTGCTCCGGAGTCTTCAAGCAGTATTTCAGCATGGGCGATGCCATAAGATTTAAGGATAGTCCGGATTAACTCCCTTATATGACTACCATACAGGCTGTTCAGCTTCGACCTGATCTCTAGCCGAATTCCTCCTGAATCTTTTATTTCCATGGAAATGCGGCAATCCGAGCGGATGCCCTCACCATGGTTGCCTGCTACAGCTTTATTTCCCATATCTCTTTTATAACAATAACAAAGATATGGCTTTAAAACAAAAAAGGCCGCTTCGGACGAAACAGCCTCTTATGTTATATATTATGTTTGACTATTTTGCAGTCTGCTGGACTTTGATATCAATTTTAATATAATCGCCAACATTATAACCAGGCTGCAGTTCGGTTACTTTAAACATTCCTAATTTCCCGGCATTTGTTTCAAAACCAACTACATCATCAACTGCTAGATCTTCAGCAGTACTTGCTGATGTCCCGGTAACCTTCTCAATAATTAATTCATCATCTTCCATGGCATCAAATTCCGAAGCAGTAACATCTACTTCATAAAACTTGGTTGGATTCAGGGTAGTCCAGGCTGAATAACCATCGTTGATAGTACTGGGGACAACATTTGGTGCAGCCATAACAGCATTCGTGACATAATAATAGACAAAATCAGCCTTATCCTGCAGTTCGGAATCGGCAGTACCATCATTATATGTAAAAACTGATCCGTCTACACTTGCACAGTTAGTATTTGTCTGTCCTCCCGCACCCGGGGCAAAAAGCTGCAGATTCGCCCATGTATCAATGGGATCCCAGGTCTTCAACACCTCAATGGTAAAGGAGGCACTGTCGACCAGGCCGTCATTATCACTAATGATGAACAGGTATTCGTAGACACCATCATCCGCATCAGCTTCCATATAAATCGTATCCTGGTAATTATCGTTTGGAATATCTGTCAGAGGATATCCGCTGGGGTGCAGTCCATCAATCTGAACATCCAGGCTGGCAAGCTTAGCGTCTCCTTTGGTAGCGAGAAAGGAAAACGCCAGTTCAGCACCGGGTTCAACGGTTACGTCCTCATCAATAAACTCTCCGCCCCCGCCAAAGAAGGCAATGGTTGGTCCGACCGGATCGGTATCATCATCACAGCTGTTAATAAAGACAGCCAGAACCATTAAAAGAAATACAACAATTAAACTTTGCTTTTTCATTCTTTAATTTTTTAAGATGTTAACAATTTTGATTTGCAAATTTATGATTATTACGATTGGTCATATGCCTGTGTTAATAAAATTAGATCAAACCCTGCATAACTTACACGAACGCACGTATTTCCGAAATATACGAATTCTGAAAGTTAATGTCTAGTATCACATGAAATAATATTGTAAAAAGGGCTGTCAGCCTTGAACGCCAGGCTAAGCCAGGGATTTAACATGTGAATAATAATATCAGGAAACAGAGCAGATCTCGGTCAGTACGCCGCCGGTGGATCCGGGGTGCAGAAAACCGATCTGCAGTCCTTCAGCTCCCCCCCTGGCCGATTTGTCTATCAGCCGCACTCCCTTCGATTCAAGTTCTGACAATGAAGTGTCCACATCGTCTACCGCGTAGGCGATATGATGCATCCCCTCTCCCCTCTTTTCTATGAACCTGGCTATGGGTCCGCCGGGATCAGTAGATTCAAGCAATTCGATCTTTGTATCACCGATGCGGAAAAATGCCGTTCGGACCCCCTGGTCAGCTACCTCTTCAACAGCGTAACACTTCAGCCCGAATGCCTCTTCGTAAAAGCTGATGGATGATTCCAGGTCTTTTACCGCAATACCGATGTGCTCAATACGGGATATTTTCATTTTATACAGTATTTTGGATTATTGTTCTGTGATGGCATTATAAATTACCTGTTGAACGCCGGTTCGGATATTCATCTCTGAGAGTTTGATATTGTCCTGGTCAGGATGCACACGGTTTGAAAGAAATACATACAGGATACCGGATACAGGATCTGCCCAGGTCATTGTCCCGGTAAAACCGTAATGGCCAAAACTCTCAACAGAAGCCGAATCACAGGCATTGCTGCCTTTTTCAGGGTCGGGATAGGGATCCGGTTTATCAAAACCGAGTCCGCGCCTGATGCCCTCATCACAGTAATGGCAAGTATTAAAGTACTGCACCGTCTCTTCTGACAGGTATCTCCTGCCTCCGTAATAACCTTTCTGCAGGTACATCTGCATCATTTTGGCCAGGTCGTTGGCATTTGAGAAGAGCCCTGCATGTCCGCAGATACCTCCAAGCATTGCTGCGCCCATGTCATGAACATGTCCACGCAACAGCTGGCGCCTGAAAACCATGTCATTCTCCGTAGGCACAATACGGGATACAGGAAACCTGTTCAGGGGAAGGAATCCAAGAGTTGTTGCTCCAAGATGCTTGTAAAAATTATGGTAGGCATAGGAATACAGGCTGCTGTCTGTCATCTCCTCTACAACCTGCATGAGCAGGTAAAGTCCCAGGTCACTGTAGACATATTCCTTTTCATCAAGTAATTCTGACTCATAGATCTTCCTGAAAACAGTATCACGATAGTCCCTGTTCATATACAGGTAATCGGCCACCTGAATGGGATAATCCTGAGAGTACTCCCTGGAATAGATACCTTCGATATATTTGACATTCCTGTTCACGTAGGTAGCATCACCGAGCCTGATGGGATGTTTAACAGTATATTTTGTACTTATAAGCGACTCTTTGGGATTCATTGTCTCAAGAGTGGACAGGTAAAAGGGTATCCAGGCCTTTAGACCGGCTTTATGCGACAGTATTTCCTTAATAACCAGTCCCGACTTATTTGTTGTATCAATGCCGGGAAGATAGCTGCCAAGCGTGTCATCCACACTCAGGCGCCCTTCGTCCCTTAGTTTCATAATGGAGGGAAGGGTTGATGTGATCTTGGTTATGGAAGCAAGATCGTATATATCCTCCAGCTTAACGGCCTGCCTTTTTAAATAGCTGTGGTACCCGAAGGCCTTATGGTATACGACCACTCCATTGCGTGCCACCAGCACCTGGCAGCCAGGTATGGCTTCCTCACTGATGGCATCAAGCACCAGCGAATCAATCAGCCTGAGTGTGTCTGCATTCAGGCCTGCCTCAATGGGAAGGGAATATTTAAACCGGGAACAGGAATTTGTGGACAAACCACCGTCCTCTTTAAAGTTTTTTCCGGAACTCACAGGAAGTCTTCCGGCAGATGCTATCCCCCCAAAGATCAACTGTGCGGTAAATGCCTGGCTTAATTCACTGTCCTCATACCCAATGATCATGGCATCATAGAGAGAGGGATCTTCAAACTGCTGCAATAAGTAAGGATTGCTGAATACCGTCAGAACAAGCCTGACTGAATCAGCAAGTCCCCGAACGCATCTGATCGCATCCTTACTGACCCCGTAGTTGCCTGTCCGCTGAAGAAAGGTTCCGTGAATACTGACGATCAATAGATTATAATCATGAAGGACATTACTTATGAGCTGGTAATCCTTATCCGCAGCATCCATCCCCAGGTGGAAATGCTTTACATCAGTATACAATGAAAGGTATTGCTGGAATTCATTCAGGGTATCAGGTCCACCGATGGACAGTGATGCAATCCGTATGGTATCGAGTCTCTGAAGAGGCAGCAGGTCGTTTTTATTTGAAAGCAGTGTCAGGGCTGATTCGGTAAGGCGCGACCGCGTCAGTTCATATTCCGGAAGGTGCAGGTCATGGTCCAGACCCTCCATATCCACCGGCCGGTACTGGCTCAATCCTACCCATTTCTTTGCTGCCAGTATCTTCTTGCACTTTTCTTCAATATCCGACCATTCTATATTGCCCCTGCGTATCTCCCGCCTGACAGCAGAGATAGTTTTTGGAACATCGGAGGGCATCACAAGGATATCATTTCCGGCAACCAGAGCCCTTGCTTCAAGCTCCCCTGGCTGGCCGTAGCCGGCAACTCCCTGCATATTCAATGCATCGGTAACAATCAGTCCCTTGAAATCCATTTTATTACGGAGCAGGCCTGTGATGATCTCCGGTGACATGGAAGCCGGAAGACCGGTCTGTGTATCAAGTTGCGGAAGCAGGAGATGGGAAACCATTATCCCGGATATACCATTTGATATGCATTCCGCGAATGGATGAAGTTCCACTTCACGGAGCCTCTCATAGGAATGCCTGACAACCGGCAGCTCATAATGGGAGTCGGTATCCGTATCCCCGTGTCCGGGAAAATGCTTAGCGGTGCAAAGTATGTTGTTATCCTGCATTCCCCTCATATACATGACCCCTTT
This sequence comes from uncultured Bacteroidaceae bacterium, assembly GCA_964540005.1. GTDB lineage: Bacteria > Bacteroidota > Bacteroidia > Bacteroidales > SM23-62 > CAZILN01. Next base: position 32,611 of record CAZILN010000150.1, read on the forward strand.
GCGTGCAACTTTCAATTTATTTTCACCAAAGGACCGGCTGTTAATCACGGGATTGGCCGGGTTGCTGTTTATATCCACCACAGGTGCAAAGTTCATATGAACGCCTATTCGTTTCAGCTGGCCGGCAATATCATATCCCATCTGCCAGATCAGGCTGTCACTGCTTATGGCGCCCAGCATCATCTGCTTGGGATATGAAAGGGTACTGTCAAGCCTCATTCCTGGTCCCCACTCGGCATCAATAGCTATGAGAAGCGGGGTCTGTGCCACCGCCTGGAATTCGTTTGTCATCCATGCCTGCCGTTTGGGTCCCCCCTGGAAAAATACTATGCCGCCAGGCTTGTATTTCCTGATGATCCGGGATACTTCCTCGGTGTGCTGCCTGTTCCTGTTAGAATAGGCAGGTATCATAAGCAACTGGGCGATCCGTTCGTCACGGGACAGTGAATTATATACCGAATCAACCCATCCATTATTGGTATCAAGAATGGCCAGCTCAACATATCTCTTACGGTCCACATGCCCTGAGGATGGCATATGATAAGACAGGTTAGCCATTGCAATTACTGCTAAAAGTCCAGAAACCAAGCTTCTTGTTCTCATATAAGGGACAGCCTTAAAAAATGAAAGGCATAAAGATAATGGAAAATGTTTGTTAAATATCACTTCACGGATCGCTTTAGAAATGCACTCTGGCACAGTCATTCTGCCTCATACCAAAAAGTGTTGACGGGCAGATTGTAATTAGTGATAAAATGATATTTTTGTCTGTTCCTTATTCAGGAATTAATAATAACATGATAATTACTCATCTAGTATTACTAAAACCACACATCATGAAGAATTTCTTTTCACTGTTTTTACTTTTATTGATCCCCGTATTTCTAACGGCACAGGAAGAAGCCAGGCTGCTTCGCTTCCCGGCCATCCACAATGATCAGATTGTTTTCACCTATGCAGGAGACCTGTACAGTGTAGACAGCGAAGGTGGAATGGCCAGAAGGCTCACCAGTCATGAAGGTTATGAGATGTTCCCGAAATTTTCCCCTGACGGATCCACTATTGCTTTTACCGGACAGTATGACGGGAATACCGAAGTGTTCACTATTCCCTCTGCAGGGGGTTCACCCAAACGGTTAACCTATACGGCCACTCTCGGACGTGATGATATTGCCGACAGGATGGGCCCGAACAATATCGTCATGGGATGGTCACCCGATGGTAAAAGCATTACCTACCGCTCCAGGAAGCAATCATTCAATTCCTTCATCGGCCAGCTGTTTTCAGTACCGGCAACAGGCGGGCTTTCTTCGGAACTACCCCTGCCTACCGGTGGATTCTGCTCCTGGTCGCCGGACGGAACAAAACTTGCCTATAACAGGATATTCAGGGAATTCCGTACCTGGAAATATTACAAAGGCGGAATGGCTGACGAAATATGGATACACGACTTTGGAACTAAAGAGACAAAAGCAATCACTGATAATGATGTACAGGATATAATCCCCATGTGGGCAGGCGAAGAGATATATTTCCTTTCCGACCGCGATCGGACCATGAACCTGTTTGTATATAACACCAGCAGCGGTGAAACCCGGAAAGTAACTGACTTCACGGAGTATGATATCAAATTCCCCTCCCTTGGAAAGGACTTCATCGTATTCGAGAATGGAGGGTATATATATAAATTCAGTCTTGCATCGAAACAGGCCGAGAAAGTAAGCATTCAGATAGCCAATGAGAATTCTTTCAGCCGCACCGGCTATGTTGACGCCAGTGAGTATATCAATGATGCAGACCTGGCCCCCGGCGGGGAGCGGGTGATCCTCGGAGCCAGGGGTGAGATTTATTCACTTCCAGCAAAAAGCGGGATAACAAGGAACCTGACCCAGACTCAGGGTGCCCATGAACGGGAAATCACCTGGTCACCCGACGGAAAATATATTGCTTACGTCTCTGATGAATCGGGGGAATACGAAGTATATATGTTGAATCAGGACGGATCTGAAAAGCCGGTCCAGCTTACCAGTGGTTCAAAATCATACCTGTACCAGATCAGGTGGTCGCCTGACAGCAAGAAGATACTCTTCAGTGACAGGGCACTGACAATGAAGTATGTCGATATAGCTACAAAAAAGGTCACCCTGGTGAAAAAATCAGAAACTGGTGAACTAAGGGATTTCAGCTGGTCGCCTGACAGCAAATGGATAGCATTTTCCGAGACTGATGTCAATGAATTCGATGTGATATACCTGTACAAGCTCGATGATAGCAGTATCCACCCGGTAACCGATAACTGGTACGATTCCGGCAACCCGGTTTTCTCTTCAGATGGTAAATACCTCTTTTTTGTGTCCCGCCGGGACTTCAACCCCAGCTACAGCAATACCGAATGGAACCATTCATACAGCAATATGAGCAAGGTTTACCTGGTAACGCTGGCAGCAGACACTCCCTCGCCCTTTGCACCTGAAAATGATGAGGTAAAGGCTGAATCTGCAGATGAATCAGGTTCCGCTGCTGCAGATAAGAAAGACAAGAACGATTCGTCTGATGAGAAATCTGAGAAAGTAACAAAAATAGATACTGATAATCTGAACCAGCGTATACTGTCACTTCCAGTCCAGGCCTCCAATTATGGGAACCTTCAGGCTGTTACCGACAGGGTATACTATGTCGAGCGATCTTCAGGAGGAAGGGGACCCTCTTCATTTAAAATGTATGACCTGAAAAAGAAAGAAGAAACGGAACTAGGATCAGGCTTCAATTACCTGATCTCAGCCAGCGGTAAGAAAATGTTTGTTTCCAAAGGAGGTCAGCAAGCTGTCATAGACCTGCCACAGGGAACGATCACCATCAAGGATCCCATCGATGTATCCGGTATGAATGTACTGGTTGACTACCGCCAGGAATGGAAACAGATCTTCGATGAAAGCTGGAGGCAGATGAGGGATTTCTTTTATGTACCTAATATGCATGGACTAGACTGGAATGCCATGCATGATAAATATTCTGTATTGCTGCCCTATGTGAATCACAGGAACGACCTGACCTATATTATAGGGGAAATGATAGCAGAGCTGAGTGTCGGACACGCTTATGTCCTGTCGGGAAGTCAGCGCCCCAGTCCAGAACGTATACAAACCGGCCTGCTGGGTGCAAAGATCAGCAAGCATTCTTCAGGATTCTTCCGGATAGATGAGATACTGGAAGGCGCCAACTGGGCCAGCGATTCACGCTCCCCCCTGACTGAGATAGGGGTCAATGTCAAGGAGGGAGAATTCATTACTGCTATAAACGGCCAGTCTGCCGCTGATATGGAAGATATTTATTCAGCCCTTGTCAACACTGCCGGCAAACAGGTAGAATTATCAGTAAACTCTGCAGCCCAGGAAAGCGGCAGCAGGAAAGCCATTGTCGTTCCCGTCTCCGATGAAGCAGCCCTGTACTACTATAACTGGGTGCAGGATAACATCAAAAAGGTTGATGAGGCGACTAACGGGCAGGTAGGGTACATACACATACCCGATATGGGTCCCAACGGGCTGAATGAATTTGCCAAGTATTTCTATCCACAGCTGAACAAGAAGGGGCTCATAATAGATGACAGGGGCAACGGGGGCGGAAATGTCAGTCCCATGATCATCGAACGGCTGAGCAGGGAAATGACCCATGCAGCCATCATGCGGGGGATCAGCGAAGGAGACCCGGTTCCGGAAGCCACCATGCTGGGGCCCAAGGTCCTGCTGATCAACTATGCCTCGGCTTCGGATGGTGACCTCTTCCCCTACCAGTTCAAGCAGAAGAAGCTGGGTACGGTGATCGGTACCCGGACCTGGGGAGGAGTAGTCGGAATTCGGGGATCCCTGCCGTTTATTGACGGAGGCAGTTTACAGAAGCCTGAATTCGCCCATTATTCTGCCAGTGAAAGTAAATGGATCATTGAAGGATTCGGTGTGGAACCGGATATTTACCTGGATAATGATCCCTCAAGAGAATATGAAGGGACAGACGACCAGCTTAACAAGGCCATCGAGGTAATAATGGAGCAACTGGACCAGTACACTCCGGTTCCTGCGGTTCCTCCGGCACCTGACAAAAGTAAATAAAAAACAGTAGCTAATTCAGCCAGGAGCCCCCTTCCTTCTGGTACAGGGAGATGAAGTATTCAATTGACCTGTCATATGTCTTCTCAGCCGTATCCGGGAAAAAGCAGGCAGGCAGTTCTGACCGTATCCGGTGATAGTGAAGGCAATCACAACAGACGGCACGTTTGCTACAGGGATAGGAACAGTTGCAGTATTCCCTGTTGCGTTCTTTATTGCACTCCATATCCTATAAATTTAATTTTCCACGTATATCCTCGGGAATAGATTCCTTATGCACCATGATCTCCGTAGTTTTATAGCGGACATAAGCCTTTGATATATAGAAATATCCTGCATGGGGACCCGAGTCGTTACCCCAGGAATTCTTAACAATATAATATGACTTGCCGAAGTTATCACGGGCCGTTCCGATAATGTGCATGCCATGATCATCAGTTGTGGTATAATTATCGAATGCCGTCTGTCTCATGTCCTGGCTGATCTCTTCTTCAAGAATGGCATTTTCAATGATGAGCTGGCCCTGCTCATCTAATATTATCTGTTCGTCTTCTTCTATGCCGGGTGGCACAGTCCCCATCCCCTTGATCCTGGAGAAGTATGATTCACTTACATCGGCTGCCCAGGCTACCGTATAGCCTGATTCAAGCGAATGATCAATCGTTCTGATCAATTCATCCAGCTTAATATTATAGACCTCCTGCCATGACCAGTTATCCGGCAGTTCTATTATAAAGGGCAGATAAAAAGGATGATGGCTGAAGGAGGTCAGCAGCACATAATCGTCCAGATCCAGTCCCAGCGACCCGGCAAAACTCTCCGGAGTATAGGTCTTTCCCATGTACTGAAATGATTCAGGAACCTCACCCAGGTAAGTATCAAGCAGCTTGCAGAAACCTTTGAACCAGACCGGGCTGAGTTTCCTGTTGCTGTTTTCTATTACCTCCTCGACATAGGATTTCAGGACTGCATCCATTTCGTTATGAATGTGATTATCTTCACCAATTGTGAGTCCGGGATACACCTCCTCGGGTACAATACCGTATGTACCGATTACATCCGTTACATCATTAAAGGCTCCCCCCCCTGAAAAATTGATGGTTCCGTGCATGCGCACAAACTTCCTGGCTTTCTCCTGGTAGGTATATCGTACGACGAACATTTCAGACAGATCGTATTCCCCTTTGTCCATGCGCAGCAATTCTGATTCCAGCAGGGAAATACCGGAGAAACTCCAGCAGGTGCTGCTCCGGTTCTGATCTTTAACAGGGGTAGACGGAAGGATTTTTTCGACCTTCAGTACAGCGGATTCCGGCGGAACCTGGGAGCTGAGGGGAATGGCAATAAATAAGCCCCCGCAAATAAGGCACAGGAGCCTGGTTGAGAGAAAAATTTTATCTATTCGTATACTCATTTTTTTATGAATTGATGTTCTGTAATTATTCGGAAAGTACCTTCAGTTCAGTCCGTCTGTTCGCAGCACGGCCTTCTTCTGTATCATTACTCTCAATGGGCTGTTCCATTCCATAACCCCGGTGGCTGATCCGTGATTGATCTACCTGGTGCTCCAGTAAATACCTGACAACCTCTCCTGCCCTTTGTTCCGACAGATCCTGGTTGTACTGGCGGGTTCCTGTGTTATCGGTATGTCCGCTCATCTCCACTTTCAAAGAAGGATTCTCCTTCAGGAAATCAATGAGCATATCGAGCTCGATCCTGGACTGATCTTTAAGTGTGTAGGAATCATAATCGAAAAATACATTCTTCAGGATGATCTTTTGTCCGGCCCGGATAGGATTCAGCGGGATATCCATAAGGAATGGTTCTGTTCTGCCGTAGACCCTGTCCATTGAGAAATTATCCGAGTAGAAAAGGTATCCCTGTTTTGAGACGTTAAGTGCATAATCCGCATCGGCGGGAATACAGATCAGAAAATCACCCTTAGGCCTGCGGGATGCCGATTTCATGATGATTCCCCCTGTATTTAAATCTATCAGTTCAAAGGAAGCTTCGAGCTTGCTTCTTTTCACAGCATCAAAGACAGTACCCTTCATATAGGATACCGGTACGGGCCTCACCTCCTGGTAGAGTTCGAATTCGAAGATATCCCTTCCACGTCCTTCCAGCCTGTTGGAAGAATAATAGGCACGGTTTCCGAGGGCATTAACAATCATACCTTCTTCATGGTGGTGTGTGTTTATTGGATATCCCAGGTTGACCGGCGTGCTCCATTGGCCTGAAGATTTTTTACGGGAAACAAACAGATCATAACCACCCAGTCCCTGCCAGCCGTCAGAAGAAAAATAGAGGGTTTTGTTATCAGGATGGATAAAAGGAGACTGGTCAATACCCGGGGTGTTTACACTGTCACCAATGTTGACCGGCTCCTGCCAGAGCCCATCATCGGATTTCAGGCTGTAATAAATATCATATGAACCATATCCCCCGGCGCGATTGCTGATGAAGTAAAGGGTACGTCCGTCGGCAGATACGGAAGGCTGTTTTTCACTGTTGGCCGTATTGATGACCCGGCCCATATTGACCGGAACCGACCATCGGTCCCCCAGGTCCTCAGCAATGTAAAGGTCACACAGTCCCATACCGTCATCACGGTTACAGGCAGTAAAAATCATAGTTTTGCCGTCTCCTGTAATGGTCTGGGCGCCTTCGTTATTAGTCGAATTCAAAGGAGCACCGGCATCCCTTGCCTGGGTCCACTGACCATTCTCCCTGGTACTGTAATAGAAATCCTCCTGTTTGTACCTGGCCAGTTGGGGATTATTGGTATTCAGAGGCAGCAAGACAGTAAAAACCAGCATGTTTTCATCTGCCGACAGGCTGGGCCAGTATTCATCATATTCACTGTTTACACCGGTACCAAGATTAACAGGTTCAAAGGGAACAGGATTTTCCAGTGCATTCATGCCGAATTCGCAGTTCTGCAGGTTTTTTTTGCATCGTTCTGCCAGATCACCTGCAGGGATACCCGTTGATATGAATAGCCCGTAGTTCTGTGAAGCATCAGCATACCTGCCGAGTGAAAGCTGGTTCTCGGCCAGAAAGAAATACAATCTTGGATACGAAGAGGGGTCCAGTTTAAGGGCATTTTCATAAGCCTCTATTGATTTTTCAAGCTGTTTGTTGTCAGTAAACATCTGTCCGAGTAACAGATAAGCTTCAACAAAGGAAGGCTCTATCTGCAGAGCTTCCATAAGATTTTCTTCGGCATGCTTATAATCAAGAAGCTGGTAGTTCCTGCGTGCCATCTCAAATTTAGCGATAGCCCTTTTGTTATCTGTACTGTACTGGGCATGCAACTGCAGGCAGAGAGAAAGTGCACAAACTGTATATATGATCCTGCTTAGTATATTCTTCATATAGTCAAAACCCTTGCAGAAAGCATACCAAAGATAGGAATAAGTAGCTTATTTTTGTATGCTGTTCAAACTATGAATTTAAACTCTTATATTTATAATTGCTGTACAGGTCCCTCAAGGAATGAATCTTACACTAAACTCCAGAATACATATGAAAACCTACATTCTTTCAATTAGCATTTTCCTGATTCTTATCAGCTGTAATCCTCAGCAAACGACTCAAAATGAACAGATTTCCGGTTCCATCCGCCTTAACCAGGTGGGGTATTATCCCCATTCGATCAAAGAATTTTGTGTTGCCGATCAACAGGCAACAAGCTTCAGGATACAAAATGAAAAGGGTAAAACCCAATTCAGGGGCGACCTGGTAAGTGAAGGCACCTGGGATGCCTCGGGCGAAGTTATCCTGAGGGGTGATTTCAGCGAATTCCAGGCTCCGGGAACCTATACCATAGTAGTTGAACCCGGAATGGTATCAGCCCCTTTCGAGATAGCTCCAAAGGTCTTCACTCCTGCCCTGAATGCATCGATTAAAAGCTTTTACTTCCAGCGTGCATCCATGGCGATAGAAGAACAATTCGGGGGCATCTATCAGAGGGCCGGCGGTCATCCTGATGATGAGTGTTCTTATCATCCTTCCACCGGGATAGAAGGAGGAAAGCGCAATTCACCGGGAGGATGGTACGATGCCGGCGATTATGGCAAATATGTTGGTAATGCGGCTATCTCTGCAGGACAGATGATGAACCTCCTGGAGATCTTCCCTGATGCTGTAAAAGACGCTCAACTGAACATTCCTGAAAGCGGGAACGGTATCAGCGACCTTCTGGATGAGATCAGGTATGAACTCAACTGGATCGAAACCATGCAGGATACCGATGGCGGCGTGTTCCACAAGCTCACAGCCAAGAACTTCGGACCCTTTATTATGCCCGCAGAATATGATATGGAACGGTTCATCATCGGGAAAGCTACCGTCTCCACCCTGAATTTTGCTGCAGTGATGGCCCAGGCTTCCAGGGTGTATAAGAATGTGGACCCTGACTGGGCGAATTCAGTTCTGGTTGCCGCAGAAAAAGCCTGGGACTGGGCCGCTGACAACAACAATACCCCCTATAGAAATCCTGAAGATGTGAGAACGGGCGAGTACGGTGATACCGAATTCAGCGATGATTTTTACTGGGCTGCCGCGGAATTATATATCAGTACTGCTAAGGAGAGTTACCTGGATTATCTTCTTGAAAATGAGGAACCATACATCCATCAATTAACCAACAGCTGGAAATTCTTCATCAGGAACATGGGCTTTCATACCCTGCTGGTTAACAGTGATAAGCTGTATCCCGAACTGGCAGAATCACTGAAAAAGAAACACCTGGAGCTCTCTGACCAGATACTGTCTGTAATGGAGGCCATCCCTTACCATGTAAGCCTGGATCAGTTCGAATGGGGATCAAACAGCGATGTGCTGAACCAGGCTATGATCCTCTGTTATG
>CAZILN010000151.1:0-14327 GCA_964540005.1 uncultured Bacteroidaceae bacterium
CCGGGCATTGAGAGTGGTATTTAAGTAGCTTTTCATTATCGGGTACAGAGACTATTATATATTTTCTTGAAACCCTGCAGATCTCTTTGAGTGCCTTCTGGTACACCGTCACTGGCAAATGTTCTAAAACTTCAAGACAAGATACCAGATCAAACTCGTTATCTCCAAAAGGCAGATTATCAATTTTACCAATTGATTTTTCAGTGTTCACGTATTTAAGTGCCGATTCACTTCTATCAAATCCGTGGATTCTCTCAAAATGGTCAAATTTATCAGATAAGTAATTTACTAAAATCCCATTCCCGCAACCGATATCCAGAATTGTCTTAACATCTTCCGGAATGATGGTAGATACTGTCTTAATTCTTCTAAGATCGCTGTCAGAAGGAGCTGCTGACCATATAGTATCATTTTCATAATACTCTTTCTCAAAGTTAGAGTCGGTATTCATCGAATATAAAATTATGATTTATTAATTGTATACATATATTAGTGCTAACTATACCGGCATCTCCACTCAAAGGCATACCATTTTGATGCAAGTTTAATCATTTTATTTTATTGATGAAAGGCAAATGTTTTCCTGTGCATTTCCCGGATAGCCTATAAAATCTTTCAGGGTGTCCCAGTGACGAATACAGGAAAACAGGCAAGGAAAGACGAAGTGGACAGGGATACCATCATTCAAGAATCGAAAGACAAGTTGAAAGGCGGAGTAAAACCCCAGTAGGCAATAAAGGGTACAGGATAATGCCGGAGAATAATCCTTTTCAGCCTTCTTCCTGGCATTTGCAGAAAGCTTTTCATAGTCTTCTGATGTCAGTAGCCATCTCATTCCGGTTGCAAGATCCTGATAAGATTTATACTCTGCTAAATATCCTTTGATTTTATGGTCTATCATCTCAGAGATTCCTCCTGAATTGAATCCAATGACCGGTGTACCGCAGGACAGTGATTCAATAATCGTGTTCGTAAGATTATCCTGAAGTGAAGGGATTACAAATACATGGACAGCATTATAAATATCAATAATCCTCTCGTGGATGCCGCATTGGAAATCTGATGGGTTTTGAATGGAATCAGTCCGGTTAAATCATCTGAAGATTTTCCCAGTATAATTATTTCATCAGAATCATCTCCCTTGTATCCTTGTATAAGATCTGAATCGCTTCAATGAAATAATCGAGGCCTTTAAGCATATTCCTTATGTTAGCTGCCCCGAACAGAATGTATTTCTTTTCTGTATTAAGTCCCAGGTTTTTGCGGGCCATTTCTTTTCCTATCGGGCGAAAGATTTCCTGATCGATAGGTATCGGAATGGCATTTACCTTAAAATTCTTCAATAATGAGCTGGATATGACACACTCTTTTAGCCAGTTTCTTGAAGTCACCGCTACAAACAGATCAGGGGCATGATAAAAACAAGCCCCGAAGTTGGTACAGATGAGACAGGTGCCAAGCTTAATGGTAAAAAGATCTGTATATGGACCTAGCAGGATGACCGTTTAACTTGGTTGCGTGGAATCAATAACAGGGGATACAAAATGATTGAAAAGAACTTCCCTGAAGGATTCCAGAAATCTGTGTTTGTTCATGATTGTTGGAAGAGTCATTTTCAGACAGATTTAAGGACACATCAGCTTTGCACAGCCCATCAGCTCAGGGAATTGAAATATTTTGAAGAAAGGTACAATCGTCGGTGGCCTATCAGGTTTAGCAAACTTATCCTTGACGGTATCAAACTGAAGGAAAAACTGACACCTGGGGATTATTATCAAACTGTTAAAGAAAGAACTGAATTGGAAAACAGTTTAGAAAAACTGCTGGCATATGAGATAGATGAAAAACTCAAGGAACTTGTTTCTTTCCATAAACAAATGCTTAAGTACAAAGGCTATATCCTTACTTTCCTTTACCATCCTAAAGTCCCACCAGATAATAATGGCAGCGAACGGGCGATACGAAATGTGAAAGTGAAGCAGAAAATCTCAGGACAGATGAATTGGAGAATACTAATGAACCATATTCCATTGCTAAAATAGCAGTCATGAAGATGTGTGAAGCATACAATATTCAATATGATGCAGACTTTATCTCAGTCATGCCTACAAATTTATATGGACCAAATGACAATTTTGATTTAGAATAATCCCATGTACTTCCTGCCTTGTTGAGAAAAATGCATCTGGATAAATGTCTTGAGACTGGTGATTGGAAATCAATCAGAATAGAACTTGAAAATAGGCCTAGTGAAGGGATCAACGGTTCGGCGGAAGGGAAAGCCATTCTTGATATCCTGGTCAAATTCGGAGTATTACAGAAGCATTCAGCAGTTACCTTTAGTTTGTGGAGAACAGGAAAACCAAGATGGGAATTTCTTCATGCTGATGATCTTGCAGATGCATGTATTTATCTAATGGAGGCCATAAACTTTGATGATATAGTCCAAGATGATACCTCTCAGGTGAAGAATACACAGATCAATATTGGAATAGGGAAGGACTTGAGTATAAAGGAGCTCGCGTTCATAATTAATGGCATGACAGGTTTTGATGGTCAGTTTTTCTGGGATACATCAGAACCGGATGGCACCGTGCAAAAGTTTCTAGATGTATGTAAAATCAGAAATCTTGGCTGGAAAGAGAGCATTGCGCTGGAGAATGGGATTGGGAAGGTATACGGTTCATATACTAGTAACCAGAGTTGAAAAATTATTGATGATTCATCTCCTCACGGTTGATTCAATTGGCTATGGACCTTATGAAATCTTCTAACAATCGTGTGTTCTCCCTGCTGAATTTCCGGATCCAGTCATTCGCCTTTGTCCTTAGTGAGATGCTGCCTGAGAGTGCTTCAGAAAGCACTCTTGCGGATGATTCTATATCCGGGCTTAATCTGATACAGATGTCCTCCGGTAACTCAGAACTGAAAGAATAGTCCTGTATAATCGTTGCAACAGCACTGGCATAGTATAATGACTTCAATAGTGATCCTTCAATTGGTGCGCTCCATAATGAAGGTACAAGGTTGATCCTCGAAACTTCTACCAATTCTTCAAGGCCTGAAGACCAGTTACATGGTATAAAATGAATATTTTGATCATCAATTGACTGTTTCAGGATCCTTTCAACATCATCTTTTGTATATGGTACTACAAAAGAAAATTGAGGAAGATGCTTACAAAGATCAATAAAGTATCTGATTCCTTTGGCTGGCCATAGTGTATTATGATAGAGGATATCGTATTTAAATGCCTTATTTGTCATCTGCTCTTGTTCAAGTGAAAATTCACCGGTAAACATCCCAACTTTAACTGCTTTAAGGGCATCTCCAAATTTAAGTTTCAATAAATCTGCCTGTTTTTCATTTTGGGTTAAAAATACAATCTTTTCAAGGTTTTGTTCCAGCACATCAATAAATGCTATATACTCTGAATGTGAGTACTTATTCGGGAAGCTGGGACAATTGTTTTCTATTGAACCGTTTTTGTTTTTCAGGCAAACCAGGCAGGCTTTGTTACTATTATCGAGGCAATTATAAGATTTCTTGCAAAAAAAGAAGTTGTCAAGTACGTAAAAAAAGACCTCCCCGCTTTCCCTGATTATTTTAATTGAGTTTTTAATACCTAATGTCTGCGGATGAAACAAAATAACCGTTGATGCATCAAGGCCTGAAAAACTTTTTCTTCTTCTATTTATTAAATAATATGCTTCCATTAAATATTTAGAGACAAAAGACTTACGAATTAAACCCAGAAGCTTGTTTTCAGGGGTTTTAATATAAGTCACCTGTACCGGTACATCAGACTGTTTAAAAAGTTGAATGAAATAGGATAAAAACCTGCCCGCACCTTTTTTAGATGGTTCTATCCCGCTTATTATGTGAATGTGCTTCAACTTAACAGAGTATGAGATTGACTAAATGATAATCAGGAGTATTTGTCTTAAAGTAATCTTATCCCATCAGAAATATCAAATTCCGGAGTCCATCCTATAGATTTTAATAAACTGTTATCTGCACAGGCATATTCTATTTCATTATCACGTTGAGGTAAGGCTCCAAAATCCAGGTATGTATCAGGATTAATTATGTCTCTGCAGGTTTCTACAAATTCACGAATTGAACATGCTGAACCAGTTCCAACCTCGAAATTAGTATAATCGTCTGTCAGCAGATTATGGTTTGCTAAAACAGTTTCATAAGCAGATACAACGTCGTTAATAAATATAAAGTCACGTTTCTGTGTACCCTGGGTGAGTTTTATTACATCCTGCTTTTCCCGTAGTGTTCTAATGATAAAAGGAACAAATTTGTTTGGATTGTCATCAGGACCGTACATATGATGGACTTTCATATTAATTAATTTACAGTCGCTATTTAGCTGGATTAACCACTCAAGCTCCTGCTTTTTAGATAATGTATACTCAGGAAGGTAACTGTAATTGTATATCGGGTTGTTGTAGAAAGTATCAGTGTTAATGAATAGCTGGGAGCGGTTATTGATTGCTGTTTCATATAGTTTAACCGGCAACATGATGTTGGTGTTCAGTAATGCATCAAGCGGATCAGAATTATTATTCCTGTATACTGTGGCAGCATGAACAACTGCCCATATTAAGTTATCAGAAAATATTTGTTGCAGATCTTCTGTTGAGGCATACACCTTAAAATTGTATCCTTTGATCCTGTTTAATCTCTGCAGTGAATATTCCAGACCAATTATATTGTGATGAGATGATAATGTTTTTGCCAGGTGACTACCCAGAAAACCATTGATTCCGGTAATAAGGATTGTTTTCATTGATTGGATTATAATACTAATTCCGGTGTTTGCTTACTCCCAGTCATCTGTTAATATGTTACCTGCAGGTACACTTTTTTCAGTCAGTGTTTGCTGGAAAGCCTTTATCATAGCAGGAGGTCCGGAGATAAAATAATGATGATCAGTAGTGTTTTCATTAAAAATAGTATTGATATCGATAATGCCATCGACATCTTCATAGTAGGTGTGGATTTTCATGGAGGAATTAACAGCTTGGTCCAGTTCATCCTGGTAGATATTATATTCCTCTGATCTGAATCCAAGGTATACTTTTGGATCGGAATATTCTGCAAAGCTTTTATGGTTGAAAAGCGACAGGAAAGGAGTAATGCCTGTCCCACCTGCAATAAATACTGTTTTATCCATATTATGTGGTGTATCAAACAAATCGCCGTAAGGAAGCTTAAGCCAAACTTCAGAACCTGATTTCAATGATTGTTCCATTTGTTTCGTGAAATTGCCTTTTACAGCATAGCTTATTTTCAGTGTATCTTTTCCAGGCGGACTTTGCATTGAGAAGCATCGTGAAACCGGCCATTGGTCCACTCCGTCATAATCAGTATCCAGTGCAAGATGAAGGAACTGGCCCGGGTGGTATTTGTACGGCCCGCGTTGGGAAGCAAACTCTAGGGTATAAATATCCTGGATGGGATTATGGACGGAAATAATTGTTGATTTGTATTTTTTAATAAGCATGTTAATTACAGGGTATTACGGTGTACATGTGCATGCTTTCTCGATGGCCTTGATACTAGCCAGAGAACTGCTGTACGAAATTATCGATGATATTTTCTGCATGATTAAGCATCTCACTGGTAAGCCCGGGATAAGTACCAAGGAAGAATGTATTATTCATTATATAATCAGTATTGTTCATCTGACCACTGATGCGCCATTTTTTACCGATAAAAGCAGGCTGTTTCGTCATGTTTCCAGCAAAAAGATTCCTTGTTTCAATGAGATTGGTATTCAGATGACTGGTGATCTTGTCTCTCGAAAACGGAATGTTTTCTTTCAGTGTAACAATAAAAGCAAACCAGGCTGGATCAGCATTTTCAGTAGCTTCAGGAAGTATAAAGTATTCCGGGTATTTAGAGAAAATCTCATACCATCGATTAAAATTGCTTTTTCTCCTGTTGCAGAATTCAGGAAGTTTTTCAATCTGGGCTGTACCGATTGCTGCCTGGATATCAGTAAGTTTAAGGTTATAACCTATTTCCGAATAGACAAATTTATGATCAAAGCCAAATGGCAGATTTCCAAATTTCTGAGAGAACCGAATACCGCAAGTATTGTTTTCACCACCTGCACAATAACAATCGCGACCCCAGTCACGGAAAGCCCGAACCAGCTTTGCAAGCTGTGCATCATTGGTACAGATGGCACCTCCCTCCCCGGTAGTAATATGGTGGGCCGGGTAGAATGAAATTGTTGATAAATGTGCAAATGTACCTGTAGCCTGTCCTTTATACCTGCTACCGAACGCATCACAGTTGTCTTCAATTACCCATAAACCATGTTCCCTGGCCAATTGCATCACTTCGTCAAGATTAAATGGATTACCCAGAGTATGAGCAAGAAAGATACACCTTGTTTTTTCTGTGACCGCTTCTCCCATCAGTTTTGTGTCGATATTGTAGGTCGGAATATCGACATCAACAAATACAGGAACCAGATTGTTCTGGAGCACAGGAGCAACTGTAGAGGGGAATCCTGCAGCAACTGTAATTACTTCATCACCGGGTTTCAGCCGTTTCTCACCTAATTTTTCAGAGGTTAATGCAGAGAAAGCCAGCAGGTTAGCCGAGGAGCCTGAATTGGTCAGAAGAACATATTCCAGATCAAGAAATTCAGCTATCTGTTCAGCAAATTCTTCTGAAAACCTGCCTTCGGTAAGCCAGAAGTCAAGGGACGCTTCAACTGCGTTAATGAGCTCCTGTTCATCAAATACCCTTCCGGCATAATTGATCCGGGATTTACCAGGTATATACTCCTTTGTGCCAAATTTTGCCTGATAATAATCAGCCGTTCTCTCAATGATTTCTTTCCTGATTTGTTTAAAGTCTTCCATTCATTTTACATTTCGTCTGTATACCAGACATTGATCAATCAAGATTACCTGTAAAGTAATCATTTATCTGCTGCTCACATTTCAGGCGAACATCCTTTCCGTCCAACCAGGCTTTGCTCCATTCGACTATCGATTTAAGCGCTATTTCGATATCCCATTTCGGATACCAGCCGAGTTCTGCTTTTACTTTTGAACAATCTAATTTCAGATAGTGGGCTTCATGGTGCTGTGGATTTTGATCGATTTCATAGGATGCATTCTCTCCATACATATTACAGATCGTTTTTGTTATCCATTCAACATTTTTAGCATCATTATCTTCAGGACCGAAATTCCATGCCTGAGCATAGTTGACACCTTCGTTGAAGAGCCTTTGTGCCAGCGTAAGGTACCCTGATAATGGTTCCAGTACATGTTGCCATGGCCTGATAGCATATGGATTCCGGATTTTCAGTATTTCGCCCTGTTCAATGGCACGGATGAAATCAGGAATCAAACGGTATTTAGCCCAATCTCCACCGCCTATTACATTACCTGCACGCGCGGAGGCCAGAGCAACGCCATGTTTGTGATAATCTTCAGGACAGAAGTAGGAACTACGGTAAGCCGAAGTTACCAGTTCAGAACATCCTTTGCTGTTTGAATAGGGATCATAACCACCCATGGATTCATTTTCCCGGTATCCCCAATGCCACTCCTTGTTTTCATAGCATTTATCTGTTGTGACATTGATGATTGCCCTTACTGAATTTATCTGTCTACATGCTTCAAGTATGTGAACAGTCCCCATTACATTGATTGCATATGTTTCAATAGGCAAATCATACGATTCATATACCAATGGTTGTGCGGCCATATGTATAACAATCTCAGGCTGCACCTTCTGAACATATTTTAATAGTTCATTGAATTCCCGGACATCCCCTATTTGGGAAGTAACCAATTCATCGATTTTTGCTTCCTCGAATAAGCTTGGGGTAGTAGGGGGGGCAAGCGCATAACCGTAAATATCTGCTCCAAGCTTATTTAGTAACAGGCACAGCCATGAACCTTTAAAACCAGTATGTCCGGTGATAAGTATTTTACGTTGCTTGAATATTCCTTCAAAAAGACGATCCATCATATCAGAAGTATTTAAAAAATAAATTCTTTAGACGCCCGAATGATATTCACCATTTGATCCAGGGTGCCGTATTGTTTTCTATCAACTCATCCAGTTGTTTTTTATCACGAAGTGTGTCCATGGCTTTCCAGAACCCCGGGTGCTTGTATGTGTAAAGTTGATGATCTTTCGCCATATTCTCAAGAGGTTGCCTTTCAAATATCGTCTCATCGCCTTCCCCAATATAATCGAATATATCCGGCTGGCAAACAAAGAAGCCTCCGTTGATCCAATTGCTGTCACCTTTGGGTTTTTCTTTAAAAGAACTTACCCTGGTATCATCTTCTATTTGAAGGGTACCCCATCGACCTTCGGGTTGAACAGCAGTCATAGTGATCGCTTTGCCATGCTTTTTGTGGAAACTGATAAGCTCCGGAATGTTAATATCAGCAATACCATCCCCATATGTTAGCATAAAAGGTTCAGTATTAACATATGATTGTACTCTCCTTATACGTCCTCCAGTCATAGTATGTAATCCGGTATCTATTAGAGAAACTCGCCATGGTTCGGCTTGATTATTATGAAAATGAGTCTTATTAGTGACCATGTCTATCGTAATATCTGACATATGACTATAATAATTTGTAAAATACTCCTTTATCAAATAACCCTTATAACCCAGAAGAATAACAAAATCATTAAAACCAAAGTGAGAAAAAATTTTCATGATGTGCCAGATGATGGGTTTGCCACCAATTTCAACCATCGGCTTTGGTTTCATTGTTGTTTCTTCAGATAATCGAGAACCTAGTCCGCCTGCTAAGATTAATACTTTCATAAAAAAAAGGTTTATACTTTTCTAACATGAATAATTCATAAAAACGGGGGATTTGTTTCCTAAATCTTTTGAATTGTCAGTATTTTCAGGGTATACACAACAAACACCCCTCTTGTACAATGTTAAAAAATAATTCTGAGACTGCCCCATTAAATCTTGATCTTTTTCCTGTTTCCAACAAGCTGGGTGAACATCGTTATCTGACTCTTCATTGATTGCTATTTCTGGTTGTGCGTAACACCAGAATTATTACTTGATTAATCCAAGATCTGATTCCATATTCCTGACAATATTCCTGTAATCGTATTTCATTCTCACATATTCTTCCCCTGCAGCTCCCAATTTATCAAGAAGTTCAGGCTGATTAATAAATACTAGAATTTTTTGTGAAAGATCAGAAATACTGCCTTTTCTATATGTCACTCCCCCAAGTTTTAATCTTTCCATGTTGGTCAGATCCGATTCCATTATCACTGGCAGCCTGCATGCCTGAGAGTCCAGGGCACTTAATGTATTTTCCCGGGGGTATACAGCAAAATCAGCTATAGAGTACCATTCAAACAGTTCAATAACAGGTATGGCAGGAAATATCTTTACCCGAATATTAGCATTTGAAAAATTGTGTTCAAAATACTGCTCAACATAATCCTGGTCCGCCGGTCCAAGGAAGATCAGATGCAGCGGGTTATCAATCTCTTTTTCTATCTGTCTAATCGCTTCAAGTATCAGGTGAGGCCTCTTCCTGTTATTCAGTTTCCCGGTATAGAGCAGGACAATTGCTTCATCCCGAAGTTCTAATTTCTTTCTCAGCCTGGTCCTGGAATCCGGATCAAACTTGAAAATGCTTAGGTCTGTGCCTATCGGAGAGTATAAAATATTGCCTTTATTAATACCATATTCATCCTTTAAGATCTGCAGGTTTTCCGGGACAGTGCCAAATACTTTAATCCCAATCTTATTAATCTTCCTGCTGACAACTCTCCTGATAAACCAGCGATACAGGCGTGATTTTAGTCCTTTCCCAAACTGGTTTAGCAGGGTATGTGTATCAAAGAAGATCTTATATTTCGTCAGAGTATGTTTATTGAGTACTATCCTCAGGGATGTAAATGTTTCGAGTGTATGTACATAAAGAATATCCGGATCGATCTTATGAATAGTTCTTATCAATCCTTTTATCCAGATATTATTCTTTGACCTGCGATCCAGGATTGCAGGTAACCTTATAATATCTATCCCACAATTTTGTTCGAATTCCTGATCAATTAAATGCTGGTCATAATGATTATCAGAGATTGTCCAGAGTCTGGAAGAATCTGATGTCAGTATGGTAAATTGATAGGTTTGACTGTGGTACTTGGCAAAGAAATTCAACTGATAACCCATCTGGGGGTGAAATCTGTCTTCAATATGTAATACTCTCTTCACTGCTTATGCAGATAGCATTTCAAAATTCTTTACAAGCAAATCACATATAGTTATTGCTGCCCGGCCATCACCAAAAATGGGAAGGAATTCTGAAGGGTTTTTTGCCTTGAAACCAGCGTAATACTGAAGGATTTTAGATTTATCTGATCCGGCAAGTCTGCCTGCTCCCTGTTCAATTATTTCTATCCATTCCGTTTCATCTCTTAAGATAATACAAGGTTTATTGAAAAAGTATGCTTCCTTTTGCACCCCTCCTGAATCAGTCAGGATCACATCGGCATGTTTCTCCAGTAATATCATATCAAGGTATGACACCGGTTCCATGATTTTAATAAGGTCTTTTGATCCCAGCAAACTGATAAATCCTTTATCCAGTTCTTTTTTCATCAGCCCGGAGGTTCTCGGGTGAAGTGGTATGACAAATATCGACTTTTCCGCATCGCTTATTTCAATGATTGCTTCAAAAATATTCCTTAGCCGGTCCGGATTGTCCGTGTTCAGCGGTCTGTGAACGGTTACCAGGTTGTAAGGCTGCTCTCCTATGCCTAAATTATGTAACAGCTGACTGTTCATTTCAGCGATGGATGAAAAAAACATGCTGTTATCATACATGATATCTCCACAGTGAATTATCCCTGGATTATTAATGGTCCATGGCATCAGGCTATCCGGGTTGAATCCCTCCGTGATAAGGTTATTCAGCCCGGTCTGAGTGGGCGTAAATAATATGGCCGAGGAATGGTCACACAGCACCCTGTTTACCTCTTCAGGCATGAGTTTTGTGAATGAACGCATGCCTGCTTCAATATGTACCAGGGGAATGCCCATCTTGGAGGTAGCTACTGCTGCGGCAAGAGTAGAATTAGTATCACCATAAGCCAGTACATATTCAGGTTGCTCCTTTTCTATTACTTCTTCCAGACCTGTTATCATTTCAGCTGTTTGCTTTCCATGAGATTTTGAACCTACATTAAGGTTATAAACCGGTTCAGTAATATGAAGTTCATTAATGAAAATGTCAGACATATTGGAGTCATAATGCTGGCCGGTGTGCAGTATAACGTCTGTTACCCGGTCACTGAAATGATCCCTGACAGCCCTGCTGATAGCAGCGGCTTTAATAATCTGTGGACGGGCTCCGATGATGTTAAGCAGCTTGATCATTGCCTGTGAAATATCTGGTGATTTTCCGGGTGCCTAAAAGTATACATTTTTTCTAAGCCGACAGCCAGCCGCCTTGAGAGAAATGAATCAATACCTGTTCAGCCAGCGATATCTTCTGGCATTATCACCGAACTTAAGGGCAATTACTATTTCATGGGAACCCCAGCTGTGTTTCCTTATTGAAGACAGATTATAATCAAAGGCATAACCAAAGTATAGTTGATTGAACCGGACACCGACAAGTGCGATCATGGTACCATTAGACCGAATGGTTGCCCCGACCCAGTAATCCTCCTTATAATAAACCTTGGCAGTAGCATCTGCCTGAAATGTGAGTTTTTCCGTTCCTTTCAGTAATACCGAAGGTTCTATCTCATAATTCATTCCGAGAGGAATGCGGTATCCTCCCATAATATAATAATGCCTCAGCAGTTTATAATTCTCAAGCGTAACGTCTCCAAGCTTCAGGTAGGATTGCGTCAGCTGATTGATAGAAAATCCTAAATAATAGCGGTAATTCAGCAGGTAGGCACCAAGATTAATATCCGGAACATATATAACCTGATTCTGTCCGCCAAAATCCAGTGGATCTCCGGGATCAATGAAAGTTAATCCTTCACCCAAGATCTTATACTGAAAAAATCCGCCTGAAATCCCCATAGAAAGCTGGATATCCTTCATATAAATATGATAGGCATAAGAAGCCTGCATGCCGAGTCTTTCTACTGCACCATTTTTGTCATAATAAATAAATCCTCCTGTGCCAACCCTCCCCTTTGTACTGGGCTTCAGTTTCCGGTTGTTAACCGAACGTTTCTTTATTATATAGGATCTCCTCAGCAAACGCGTCTGAGCACTGAAAGAGCGGGTCTGCGGGGCATTCTCAAATCCCAGCCATTGTTCACGCGCAGTCAGGTTAAAGGAAGTATACCCGTCACTGCCTGCTATAGCCGGATTGATCAGGTAACTATTCATCATATACTGGCTGTACAGGGGAAGCTGCTGCGCCCGTGCCGCTGCGGCTGAAAAAAGAACCAATATGACTGCTAAAAATCTGTGCATGCGTTGTTTATACGGTGTATAAGCTAAATGGTTGTGATGATATAAACTGTTACCTTATTATTGTTATTGCGCCTATTAAGGGTTCATCTCCATTATTAAGATCTATAACATAATGGTAGGAATCCATAGGCAGATCACGTCCCCTGTAGGTTCCGTCAAATTTAATATCATATATTCCTTCAGACCAGTAGACAAGGTCGCCCCAGCGGCTGAATATCTCTATCTTGGCGTTTTTATAAAAATCAAGTCCTATTATTTCCCATTTATCATTAAACCCGTCATGATTGGGCGTAAAGGCAGTTGGAATGACCATACAACTCAATGCTTTATCAAGAAGGGTTATATCCTTGGTCAGTTCACAGCCGTTTTCATCTGTTACTGTTATATAGTAATCACCGGATCCGAGATTCTGAATTACCGGCACTTCAGTTTCTCCAGTGGACCAGTAATATTCATAGCGAGGGGTGCCTCCCTCAACTACAATTGATATTTGCCCGTCAAAGGCATCCGGACAGGTCGGGTTAATGGAATCCACTACCATTTTCAGTGAATCAGGTTCTGTAATTGTCAGGATGGAGTCGAGTATACAATTGTTCTGATCTGTTACAGTGAGTTTGTACTCTCCCGGTCCCAGTCCCGTTATCTCAGGATCTGTCAGCCCGTTGTATGACCAGAGGTATGATAGAGGCCTGACTCCACCGGCCACGGCCATATCAATTTCCCCGTCGGCAAATGAGGCGCATGTGACATTATACAGGTTTGGATACATTTCCATACCTACCGGTTCGGTAATGACCAGGCTGTCTTCATCAAAGCAGGCTGCAGTATCCGTTACAATTATATAATAAGTATCCTCTGGCAAACCGGTAATAGTTATCAGTGTATCCCTGGTAAATCCTGATTGGTTATTATGCAGCCAGGTATATGAGTAAGGCGGACGGCCTCCATCAAATCTGGCAGTGATGGCACCGTCTGATTCACCCGGACAAGTAATGATCTCACCGTTGTACTGACGGATAGGTGAGAGCTTGACTATCAACTGGTCAGGCTCCCCGATCTCAACGGAATCCATTACTGTACAACCATTAATGTCGGTAACCGTTACCGTATACGGGCCTTTTGGAAGGTTAATCACCCTGTATCCTGTGGAGCTTGCCGGATCGTTCCAGGCATACGTGTAAACAGGTGTTCCCCCGTTTACTTCTATGACACTGGCACTGCCGTCATCGCTCGCATTACAGCTTATATTCCAGACAAACACAGAATCTATTGTGAGGATCTCAGGCTCTTTGATTGTAGTTTGCGCCAGCATCTCGCAGTCATTAAGATCAGTAACCATAACCTCATATACTCCTGCAGATAGTCCCTCGGGATCCTCAACACCAGAAGTCCACTGGGTATCAGTCACACCCCGCCATGAATAGCTGTACCCTGGTACCCCACCGGTGGTCCCCACACTATCGATTTTTGCATCACTCAATCCGAAACATGAAACATTGATCAGGGTGTCGCCATTCAGATATTTAGGATATGGTAATACCTGGATAATTTCGGGCTGATCCAGGGTAAAGTTCCAGGTCCTGACACAATTCAGGTTATCGGTCACAGCAACCTGGAAGGTTCCATCAGGGAGCCCGTTGATCAGAGAATCCGTTTCGCCTGAGTAATCCGTTGCATCACTGATGCTCGCCCAGGAATAGGTATAAGGTGCCACCCCTCCTGAAGGTTCAACGGCTATCCATCCGTCAGCACTGTCATAACAGGCTACCTCATAACCATTAAAGTTTGACAGCTGGCTGCTGATAGCAATATCAAGCGGTTGATTGAGTGTAATTGT
>CAZILN010000152.1:0-2469 GCA_964540005.1 uncultured Bacteroidaceae bacterium
GGATATCAGGGATAACTATGATGATTCTCAAGGCTCACCGGTGTTTACTGTTAAAGGGAGGTACAACTCAAAGGGATGGACAGAATGGACCCGGGGATTCCAGTTTGGGTCGGCCATTCTTCAGTATGATGCCGGTGGACAAACTGAATTCCTCGAGTACGGGCGGCAGAGCACCCTGGGGAAAATGGCCCCGCATCTGACACATATGGGAGTGCATGACCATGGATTTAATAATCTCAGCACCTACGGGAACCTTCTGAGATTGATGCTGGAAGGCAGGATACCATTTGATGAATGGGAAAAGAATTTTTACGAGCTGGCACTTAAAGTCTCGGCTGCCGTACAGGCTGCCAGGTGGACGGAAATTCCCGGGGGAGGGTATATCTATTCCTTTAACGGGCCCCATTCCCTTTTCGTCGATACACTTCGAAGCTGCCGGATCCTGGCAGTGGGGCATCAGCTGGGTCATTCCCTGAAAGGGGAAAATGATAAGGATATCAACCTTCTTGACCGGCTGGTCTCTCATGCCCTGGCAACAGCAAAATATTCTGTTTTTTACGGGGAAGGCAGGGATCTGTATGATGTCCGGGGCAGAACGGCCCATGAATGCATATTCAATGTTAATGACGGGAATTTTCGCTGTGTCAGCACCCAGCAGGGTTATTCAGGATTTTCTACATGGACGCGTGGACTGGCATGGGCCATGGCAGGGTTTTCCGAGTTACTCGAATATCTTGAAGTGGTAACGGAAGATGACCAGGTCTCTGCAGGTTCGATGGCCGAGATCGAAGAGGTATTTCTCAGGGCCGCGAGAGCTACCGGTGATTTCTATATCAGTAATACTCCAACCGATGGTATACCTTACTGGGATACCGGGGCACCCGGACTGGCACTGATGGGTGAATACCTGGAGAGGGCATCCGATCCTTTCAATTCCCATGAACCGGTTGACAGCTCGGCTGCGGCTATTGCCGCACAGGGATTGCTCAGGCTGGGAAGGTATCTGTCGGCAAAGAAGCAGGAGGAGGGTGTAACATATTTTTCTGCCGGGCTTACCATAGTGGATAATTTATTTGATGATCCATATCTGAGCAGGGATCCGGGGCACCAGGGCCTTCTGCTTCATTCTGTGTACCACAGGCCTAATGCCTGGGATCATATACCGGACGGATCAGAAATACCCAGGGGTGAATCCAGCATGTGGGGGGATTACCATGCCAGGGAGGTAGCCCTTTACCTCCAGCGGATCATAAATAAGGAAGCTTACTATAAATTTTTTATAAGCCAGTAACAGTATGAGGAAACTTGAGGGGCTTTGCCTGCATACCGTAACAACCAAACCCTGGGACATTGAGACTGCTGCCGGGAAATATTCAAAAGCAGGGATCAGGGGGATCTCTGTCTGGAGGGATGCACTCGAAGGACGGGATGCTGCCAGGGTCGGCAGGATGCTACAGGAGGAAGGCCTGGAAGTGGTGTCGCTTGTGAGGGGAGGATTCTTTCCTGATATAAATGACCTGAAGAGGAGGGAAGCAATTGACCGGAACAAAAAGGCCCTTGACGAAGCGGTCGCCATTTCGGCTCCTTTGCTTGTGCTGGTATGTGGTGCTGATCCCCGGCAATCCCTCGAGGAGTCGAGGAAACAGATCTTTGACGGTATTTCAGCACTTATTCCCATGGCCACGGACCTGGGTATCAGGCTGGCCATAGAGCCCCTGCATCCCATGTACGCAGATACACGCTCGGCCATAAATTCCATCAAACACGCTAATGACCTGGTGGAACTGATAGGATCCGGGCAGGTAGGAGTGGCAGTTGATGTGTATCATCTGTGGTGGGATCCCTCTCTTGAAAAGGAGATCAAACGCTGCGGCAGCATTGGAAAATTATTTGCCTTTCATATCTGCGACTGGAAAATCCCAACCAGCGATTTCCTGAATGACCGGGAGATCATGGGCAAGGGCTGCATTCCCGTCAGGAAGATCAGGGAATGGGTGGAGGCCGCTGGATTCAAGGGCTTCAACGAAGTGGAGATCTTTTCAAATCAATACTGGCAGCAGGACCAGGATGAGTACCTGAAAGCAATCATTGAGGCTTATAAACTCCATTCTTAAACCATACAAACACTATTTATTAAGTAACTAAATCTAAAAAGTATCCATGTCTACTAAGATTCACAGGATCGGCATAATCATGAACGGGGTCACCGGGCGTATGGGCAAAAACCAGCATTTGTTGCGTTCCATTAAGGCTATCATTGATGAAGGCGGAATCAGTCACCGGGGGAAGATCCTTATGCCTGATCCCATCCTGATCGGAAGGAACAGGCAGAAATTAGAGTCCCTGGCCGGGGAATCCGGGATCAGCAAGTATTCCGATAACCTGGATAAAGTACTTGAGGATGATACATACAGCATATATTTCGATGCCCTGGTTACCGGTCTTCGTGTACAGAATGTAAAGAAAGCA
>CAZILN010000153.1:0-15389 GCA_964540005.1 uncultured Bacteroidaceae bacterium
CAATGGCAACATACAGAATAGCAATGATCCTGAAGAGGTTGTTCTGGGTTACTTTAACGTATCATCAACTTCTGAAAAAAGGATTTTTACGGATGACCTGCCAGACCTGAACGTCCCGGGTTTTAATTGCCTGCTCACTTCTATTAGTAGTACGCGGCAAATGCCCAGCTACTGGGCACTTCCCATCTATATGAAGTCACTTTCCATTATGGAGTCCGGACCTCCATATGGTATAGGTAGGGGAATCTGTTTTGATTGCCGGACTTTAGGTGGTACTATCACTAAACCTGACTACTGGTAGGCATATGAAGATGATCATAATACATATTATTCTATTATTGATACTTTTCCGTATGCCTGGAACGGTCACCGGACAGACTTCCTTTCCTGTAGAGAGTATTGAATCTGAACGGTATCGTGAACAGATAACAGTTATAACTGACAGGAATGTATATACCTCAGGTGAGTCTGTCCACTTCAGGGCATATTACACCAGTCCACAATTATTGAGTGAGAATCAATGGAGCAAAGTATTATATCTTGAGATACTTAACTCTTTGAATACCCGTGTGGTTCAGGGAAAATTCGAACTCGGACACAGGGGGGCATCGGGACAGGTAATAATTCCGGATAGTGTTACTTCCGGCACATATACTCTGCGTGCCTATACAAAATGGATGCGCAATTATCCCGTATCCGGATTTGGACACGTGCCACTGATTATTATCAATCCATATCAATCCGGATACACTGACCCGGATCTGCAAGCCGGAGTTATAAGTGATCAGTCTGGTAGAGATAGCCATACAGAGCTTTTTAACATTAAATCAGTACCGGAAAGTGCCATACATTGTCTTCCGGATAAGAAAACGTATACTAAACGGGAAAAAATCACCCTGAATATTCAATGTGAGGATCCTGATGGTTCTCCTGTGGGCTACAGTCTTTCTGTTGCCAGGAAAGGCTGCAATTTTGCTGCAGATTTTAGCTCTCCGGAATATGAACCTGGAATTCCCATTATTTTCAAGGAAGGATTATATTATCCTGAATCCAGGGGTCTCTCAATCTCAGGAGAAATCGTCAATACAGAAGATGGCCGGGGTATTCCATATACGGAGATATACCTGACACTTCTGGGAGATAAGCCGGATTGTTATGAGATCTTCTCTGACAGGAATGGGGAATTTCGCTCCACAATTTTAAACCATTCCGAATTACAGGATGTATTGATAACGGCTGTTCCCGGAAAAGACATGAATATCAGGATCAATATTGAAGAAGAATTTTCAGATGATTTATCAGATGAATTCCCTAAAATGGCTGTATTTGAATCCTCATGGTGGACAGAAAACAGGGACCTGGTTCAGGAATTAATGATAAACAGGCAAATAATACAGGCATTCAGCGCTGATGATACCCTTGGTCCTGATGAGAATCATGGATCATCTGGTTTGGCTTTTTATGGTGAACCGGATTTTCGATACCTTACCAGTGATTATATTCCTTTACCAAACCTGGATGAATTCTTTTTCGAACTGGTTCCTAACGTGATGGTGAGATCCAGCAGGGGGAAGAAATATTTCCAAGTGAGCGGAGAACTGGGAAAGCTTGTATACTATCCTCCGCTCTTGTTACTTGATTATACACCGGTACTGAATATAGATGAATTTCTGCAACTGTCACCTTCGGATATAGAATATATTGATGTTGTTAATTCTCTCTATATCAGGGGAAGTAATTATTATGGCGGGATCATTAACCTGGTTTCAAAAAAGGGGGACAGGGCTGGAGCCAGGCTGCCGGATAATGCTTTGTTCGTCAGCTTCAGTTCCTTTACCAAGCAGGTTGAAACATTTTACCCGGACTACTCACAGGGAGGGGTATCTGACAGAACGCCAGATCTCAGGACTACCCTGTACTGGGATCCGGACATAAAAGTATCAAAGGAAAATACCCATAGCCTTGAATTCTATGCTTCTGATGTGGTTGGAGAATATCTTGTTGTCATTCAGGGTGTTTCTGCAGACGGCCGGATAATTCGTCAGTCAGTAGAATTCACCATTGAATAGATTTTATTCTCCCGCCTTTCAATTACCCCAGTCCTTTATTTTAAGATACTCTACTGACTTCCGGTTCGGGTAATATCTTACATAACTATTTACCCTCCTCCATCATCCATCTTATAATAAAACTACAGCCATGAAACTTAGTTTACACCTGCTTAAAGGAAATAGATATATCAGATATGCAATCCCTGAGCAAGTATGTGTATGGAATGAATTCAATTTCGATTCCATAGATATAGATACCACAGACAGCCCATATGTCTGTTTTACAACTGATTGCGGGAGTTGTCTAGTTAGTATTGAGAGGCATAATCAGTCAGGATTATCAATATACCCAAATCCGGCAGTTGATCTATTAACCATTGAAGTTAACGAACCTGGACAACACAACATTGAAAAGAGGATTATACTTCATAATGGTAAGATCAAGGGATTCAGTTAGGACAGATAAAATAATAAAACTGCTTCATCTCCTTCAGGAGTTGCAGGTGGTGAATCAAAAACAACATCAAGCCTCTCTAATGCCTGATCATATTCCTTTTCAGATTTAATGACCTTCACATTCATATTATTCAAATTATATCGACATCGATTTTATTGTAATCATTATGGGTGCCAATGAACCTAATGAATACTCGCTTTCGGGTAAGCTAACTTAATATCATTAGGCGTACTCCAATTCGCCTTTGAGGCTTCCTTATACCAAGTCCTTAATTGCTGCTGCGAATCATTTTGTTTCAGCCAAAATTCCCTTAATATCTTCTTGGCAATCACTCTCATTAATTGCTAACATTTACAAAAGTAATAAATAGTGTTACCAATTTGGTAATTATTTAAAAAATAAATTACCCTCCCCATCCTTCGCGATCCAGGTTCCGGTAATTGACCGCTTCTGAAATATGCCATGCCTTGATCGATTCGCTTCCATCAAGATCCGCTATGGTTCGTGAAACCTTCAGGATACGGTCATAGGCCCGGGCAGACAGGCTGAGTTTTTCCATGGCATTTTTCAGGATGGCCGTACCGGGTCCATCCAAATGGCAGATCTTGCGAAGAAGGGCCGGCCCCATCTGGGCATTAGAGTAAATGCCTTCAAAATCTTTGAACCGTTCTTCCTGTATCTCCCTGGTATTGATCACCCGCTTCCTTATCAGGGAGCTCGATTCTGTTTTTTGTATCCCGGATAATTGATCAAAGGGTACCGGGACCACCTCTATCTGTATATCGATGCGATCCAGTAAGGGTCCTGATATCCGGTTCAGGTATTTCTGAACAAAGCCGGGGGAACAGACACACTCCCTGGCAGGGTGGTTGTAAAATCCGCATGGACAGGGGTTCATGGATGCCACCAGCATGAAACTTGCCGGGTATTCTACTGTATACCTGGCCCGGGAAATAGTCATTGTTCTTCCTTCCATTGGTTGTCGCAATACCTCCAGCACATGCCGCTGATATTCAGGCAGTTCATCAAGGAACAGCACTCCGTTATGGGCCAGGGAGATCTCACCAGGAAGAGGATAAGCACCGCCTCCTACCAGGGCCGTATTGCTAATCGTGTGATGCGGATCCCTGAAGGGACGCCTGACTACCAGGGACCCCTTTTCTTCGATCTTCCCGGCTACGGAATGGATCTTGGTGGTTTCGAGCGCTTCTTCCAGGTTCAAAGGGGGTAATATCCCGGGCAGGCACCTTGCCATCATGGTCTTACCCGAACCAGGCGGGCCGATCATCAGCAGGTTATGGCCTCCTGCAGCGGCGATTTCCAGGGCCCTTTTCTCTTTTGCCTGTCCTTTGACATCGGCAAAATCAGCTCCTGTTACCGACTGGTTCCGAAGGAATTCTGTCCTGAGGTCAAGCTTCAAAGGCGGTATGGTATTCCCTGTCTGTAAAAAATCCACCACCTCCCTGATATTATGCATCCCGTAAACGTCTATCCCTTCAATAACAGCAGCCTCCCTTGCATTATCAGCCGGAAGAATAAGACCGGTAAAGCCGTCTTCTTTTGCCCTGGCAGCTATGGAAAGGGCTCCCCTGATCTTTTTAAGGGAACCATCCAGTGAAAGCTCACCCATAATAAGGAAATCTGAAAGCCTCTTCCCATGGATCATTTCTGATGCCGCAAGTATCCCGATGGCCAGTGGCAGATCATAGGCAGAACCTTCCTTGCGTATATCGGCCGGTGCCATATTGATCACTACCCGGCGCATACGCAGGTCGAAATCATTGTTCTTCAGCGCAGACAGTATTCTGTGTTCGCTTTCCCTGACGGCACTGTCGGGCAGGCCCACAATAAAGAAATTAATTCCCAGGCTTATGTTTACTTCAATGGTAACGGTAAGGGCAGATATGCCCCGGACGGCAGCGCAATATGTTTTGACCAGCATAGGTTTAATTCTCTGTGAACGCAATAATCTGAATTAAACTGCTGGGATTAAAATCAATCGACCCTAATTCAGATGTTTCGTTCTATATAATCAATCAGGCAGTGTATAATTTTCTGATGTATTTCCTGTACGCGATCAGAATAAATTGAACCCGTGACACGTATCTCCACATCACACTTTTCTGCCAGCTTCCCTCCTTCCTTACCGGTAAGACCGATGACTTTAATCCCCATCGAACCGGCTGAAACGGCAGCCTGCACAACATTCTCCGAATCACCGCTGGTGCTGATTGCCAGCAGCACATCTCCCTGCTTACCCAGCCCCTCTACAAACCGTGAAAAAACAGTTGACCACCCAAAATCATTAGCAACACAGCTTATATGTCCCGGATCCGAAATCGCAATGGCAGCTAAAGCCGGACGTTCATCACGGAACTGCCCGCTCAGTTCCTCGGCAAAATGCATGGCATCACACATGGACCCTCCATTACCACATGATATGATCTTATTGCCGGCCTTCAGTGCATTGACCAATATATCTCCTGCATCCTTAATAGCTTCCAATTTGCTGTCATCATTCAGGAATTCTTCCAGGATGTCGCTAGCCTCAACCAGGTTTTGCTTAATAATATTCATGATTTATCCTTTTGATTGCTTCAAAAATTCTTTTGATTCCCTCAAAAGTAATAAATCATGCTCGTTTCACTTAATGATGATTCATAAGAATTATCTGCCCCGGTAACTGAAATTATTTTTATTTTAGTTTATTATTCGTATCCGACATGAACAAACTCCGGAAAGATCTTTATGAAATAATCTTTGAATCAGACACCAGAGCAGGGAAAATGTTTGACCTGGTGCTGATTATTTTCATCCTGATCTCTGTACTGGCAGTCATCCTGGACAGTATGAAATACTTCAGACTTAAGCATCATGACCTGCTTATCTGGATAGAATGGATCATAACCATAAGTTTTACCCTGGAATATATTGTAAGGATCTGGACCTCCCCCAAACCCTACCGTTACATTTTCGGTTTTTACGGTCTGATAGATTTCCTTGCCATTATTCCGGCATACCTTTCTGTAGTAATAGGCGGTGTCATGGGATTTGCCGTGATTCGCGGACTCAGGCTCCTGCGGATCTTCAGGATACTTAAGATTACACGGTACTCCAACGAAGGTAATATTATCATGGAGGCGATGAGAGCAAGCCGTGTAAAGATCTTTGTTTTTCTTTTTGCCGTCCTCACCGTTGTATTGATCATTGGAACCCTTATGTACCTGATTGAAGGGGAGGAGAATGGATTTACCAGTATCCCTGTAAGTGTTTACTGGGCCATTGTGACACTGACCACCGTAGGGTACGGGGATATCACTCCTCTTACCGCTTTTGGCAAATTCATTGCCGGTTTCGTAATGATACTCGGTTACGGTATCATTGCCGTACCGACAAGCATCATGACCTATGAATTGTCTACATCCTCCAGAAAAGCAAGGAATAAGGTAGTATGTAAGCAATGCGAGTCCACTGACCACGATAAAGATGCAAAATTCTGTAAAAATTGTGGGGAAGCACTATAATATTAAAAACCGGTTTATACGTTCTATATTAGAATTCTTAGTTATTTTTGTTTGATAAATTCATGCTTATGGGCATACCAAGACTATTCAGGCTTCCACAGCACAGGCAGTTCACTTACGAACCCATGTATTACGATGAGAGGAAGGAGCAACTCCAGGAACGGATCAGGAACATAGAAAACGAAATGGGAATTAAAAGAGAGGGCGAAGAAAATATCAGAACCATGTCCAAAGGATCCTTCTCTCATTTTCATGACCGCAAAAGAAAAACACAAAAATACTCTTCACTGCGACTCATCGTCATCCTCCTCTTTTTAATGTTTATTACCTATTACCTGTTTTTACGCTAAGGAATGTCTGACATAATAAAACTCCTGTCTGATTCTGTTGCCAACCAGATTGCAGCCGGGGAGGTTATACAGCGGCCGGCCTCCGTTGTGAAGGAGTTAACCGAAAACGCCATCGATGCCGGGGCTGATGTTATTTCGATCAATGTGAAGGATGCAGGCCGTACCCTTATCCAGGTTATAGATAATGGTTGCGGCATGTCGGTAACCGATGCGCAGCTGGCCTTCGAAAGGCATTCCACCTCCAAAATATCAGTCGCCGATGATCTTTTCGCCATCCAGACCCTCGGGTTCAGGGGAGAAGCCCTTGCATCAATAGCAGCAGTCTCGGAGGTGGTACTTAAAACCAAACGGGTAGAAGATGAGACCGGGACTAAAATTGAGGTCACCGCATCAGAACTGCGGTCCCGTGAGCAGGTTGCCTGTAAGAATGGCAGTAATTTTCTTATCAGGAACCTTTTCTTTAATGTTCCCGCCCGCAGGAAATTCCTCAAAGCCGACACGACAGAACTGAAACATATAATTACCGAGTTATACCGGGTAGTCCTGACACGTCCGGGTATAGAATTTTCCCTGATCCATAATAATTCTGAAATTTACAAGCTTCCTGTTTCCAACCTGAAGCAGCGAATTGTGAATGTTTTCGGGCATCAAATCAACCATAACCTGATACCCGTCAACAGCGAAACAAGCATCGTTTCGATTCATGGATTTATCGGTACACCGGGATCATCACGAAAGACTTACGGGGAACAGTTCTTCTTTGTGAACGACCGGTTTATGCGGCATCCCTATTTTCATAAAGCCATTACAGAAGCTTTTGAATCAGTATTGCCCCCCGATACCATACCTACTTATTTCCTGTTTTTCGAAACCCTTCCTGAATCCCTGGATATCAACATCCATCCAACCAAAACTGAAATAAAATTTGAGGATGAAAGGGCTATTTTTCAGATTTTACTCGCTTCAGTACGTGAAGCGCTTGGAAAAAATAACCTGATACCCTCTCTTGATTTCGACAGGGAAGGAACTATAGATATCCCTTACAGCAGAAAGGATGTGGAAATTAAAAACCCGGAAATTGATATTGATCCGGAATTCAATCCATTCCATGGTCAGGAACCCGGACAGCCTGGCTACAATAAATCATCAGCAGCAGACAGGGTTAGAAACTGGGAGAAACTTTATGAGGGACCGGAAAACGGCGAACAGGCTGCAGGCGGGAAACAGGCTGATCTGACCGGTGACCGGCATGCGCTGCCAGGTACTGAACCAAACCTGCATAAATTCCTGCAGGTAAAAAACAGATTCATCATTACCCCGGTAAAATCCGGATTACTGGTAATTGATCAGAAACGGGCTCATGAAAGGATACTGTATGAAAAATTCCTTGAAACCCTGACCGGCCAAACCCGGATCTCGCAACAGGACCTCTTTCCCAAAACCATTCAATTGAATGCATCGGATCATACTTTATTGATGGAAATATTTGACGATATTTGCAGCCTTGGTTTTGATATCAGGGATCTCGGAAATAACAGCATTGCCATCAATGGATTACCGCCCGATGCAATGAACATGGACCCGGTTGGGATCATAGAGGAGTTTCTTGAATATTTCAAGCAGACAGGATCTGATATCAAATCAAAAGCAAAGGAAAAACTTGCCCTGTCTATGGCCAGGGCTTCTGCTATTCCTTACCAGAGACCGCTGGAGAGTACCGAAATGAGAGAAATGGTTGATCAGTTGTTCTCCAGTTCAAATCCGGGAGTCACGGCAGACGGCCGAAAGATATATACCATCTATCAGAATGAGGAAATTGAAAAAAGGTTTTCAAATTAATTGCTTTTCTTTGTGCAGTAATTATGTTGAATATAGAGAGAGTTAACTTATGAACGGATTCGGAAGAGGATTGGGAAGCATACCGCCGGTATTGAAAAACCTGTTGATCATTAACGTACTGATGTTCCTGATCGCCATGGTTCTTGAAAGTGCCTTCGATGTTGATTTAAACAACATGCTTGGATTACATTACTGGAAGTCGGAATATTTCAGGCCTTACCAGGTCGTCACCCATATGTTCATGCACGGTGGACTCACACACATTTTCTTGAATATGTTCATGCTATGGATGTTCGGAAGGGTACTGGAACAGGTATGGACAGGCAAGCGATTTCTAATTTATTATTTCTTTACAGGACTGGGAGCTGCAACTCTTCATCTTTTCGTAACCCACCTGGAGATATCATCCTTGTTAAGGGAAGCTGCAGCTTTCAGCAACACACCAACGCCCGAATTGTTCAATGCCTTCATATCGAATCATATTCCAAACAGGAATCCACAGATTTATGACTTTCTGACAGCCTGGTCGACAAATCCGCAGGATCCCGGATACGCATCGGAAGCCATCCGTTATCTTGAAAGTTTCATTACAGCAAAGATGAATATCCCCACGGTAGGTGCCTCGGGAGCTGTGTATGGAGTCCTGCTTGCTTTCGGGGTAATCTTCCCGAACATGCCGCTGGTACTGATCTTTTTTCCCTTCTTCCCTATTAAGGCCAAGTATATGGTTATCGGCATGGGCGCCCTTGAACTCTTTCACGGATTGAGCATGCCCGGAAGCAATATTGCTCATTTCGCTCACCTGGGCGGCATGATTTTTGGGTACATCTTAATCCGGTACTGGAAAACCAGCAGCCAGAATTTTCAATGACCTTCAAACCCTGGCCTGCCGGTTTTTGCTATCACTCATATAAAGGTACATGGCAATAATTGACGAAATACGGAATTCATTTAAAGGCGGTTCCAGCCTGACAAAGCTGATATATATCAACCTGACGGTCTGGATCATAGTTAATGTCCTGGAAATATTCTTCTATCTCTTTAACATCCATGACAACTACATGAGTTTTCTGTTGTACCTGGCTTTGCCGGCGGATCTGAACAACCTGATCCTCAAGCCCTGGACCCTGATCACCTATATGTTCCTGCATAAAAGCTTCATTCATATACTCTTTAACATGTTGTGGTTATACTGGTTCGGAAGGATCTTCCTTCAGTATATGGATGAGAAGAAACTGGTGGGTGTTTATTTGCTTGGAGGAATTTCAGGCGGACTCATGTACATCCTGACCTACAACCTTTTCCCTGTATTCAGCGGAGAACTGGCCATGTCACATGCCCTGGGCGCTTCAGCAGCAGTTCTGGCAATAGTTATCGCCACGGCTGTCAACACACCCCACTATAATATGAACCTCCTGTTTATCGGACCGGTTAAAATAATCTATATTGCACTCATTGGATTTGCAGTTACCTCCCTGTTCGATTTTTCTATTAATACCGGGGGAAAGATCGCTCATATCGGAGGGGCTCTTTTCGGATATCTGTATATACTCCGATACAGAAGCGGGAAAGACATGACAAAAGGGATAAGTAAAATGCTGGATCGTATCTTCAGCCTCTTCAAACCACGTCCGAAAGTCAGGGTGACACACCGGCGTTTTGAGGATGATATGGATTACAAGGCCAGGAAGAAAGATGAGCAGGCCGAGATTGACCGCATCCTCGATAAAATTGCTAAATCGGGATATGACAACCTGAGCAGTAAAGAAAAAGAAATATTATTCAGGCAAAGTAAAAAATAAGTATCTTTATTATTACAGTAAAGAAGTAAAACCACGCTAATAATTTTCCACTGCCGCCGATGAGGAAACTTGTATACAGATTACTGGTCTATGGTAATATTGTACTGGTCGCCTTCCTCCTGCTCTCCTATCTTTCTGTATACATCAGTCCGGAAAAACTATGGATCGCCGCATTCTTCGGGCTTGCCTATCCTTACCTGCTACTCTTTAACCTGATGTTCTGCCTCTTCTGGATGCTTTTTGCAAAACGTGTGTTCCTGATATCCTTTCTGGCAATCCTGATTGGATGGAACTTCGTAAGCAACCACTTCCAGATCCACAATCTGTCAAAATCAGACAGAACCAGGATTATCTCATCTGACAGGCATCAAAGACAGGAAGCCAGTCAGCTCAAAATTATGTCATTCAATATTAGGGCATTTAACCTGTATAACTGGAACCAGGACCAGCAATCCCTTAACAGCATAATTAATTACATCAGAGATGAGGACCCTGATATAATCTGCCTGCAGGAATTCTATTCACAGAAAGAAGGGATGATAAGCTTGCAGGATATTTATATTCAATTGGGTAATACACCCTACAGGCATTTGCATCATACCCTTGGAGGGAATCAGAACAACTCATACGGTATTGCCACGTTCAGCTCATATCCGATTATTGACCAGGGTTTTATATCATTTGATAATACCATCAATGTTTCCATCTATACTGATATTAAAGTTAATTCAGATACCCTGAGGATCTATAACAACCATTTACAGTCCATTCATCTGAGCAGCAGAAACTATACTTACCTGGACAGCATCAGGCTGAGGTATAATGAGGATCAGATCAACGAACTGAAAGATATCTCCTACAGGCTCAGGGATGCTTTTATAAAAAGGGCCAGGCAGGCAGCCCGGATCTCAGATCATATCCATGGATCCCCGTACCCGGTTATAGTATGCGGTGATTTTAATGATACCCCCTCCTCATATACATATTTTAAAATAAGGAAGGAGCTTGGGGATTCATTTGTTGAGTCAGGAGCCGGATTCGGTAATACTTATTCAGGGAAATTCCCTTCTTTCAGGATAGATTATATCCTTCATCACCAGGATATTAACTCGATTTATTTTAAAAGGACAAGGACAGCTCTATCGGATCATTTTCCCATCACTGCCTACCTGCAGCTCAGGTAAAGGGTAAGTTGCCAAGATCCACATTGCCCCCGGACAGGATCAGGCCTGTCCGCAGCCCCTTATATTCGACTTTGTTTTCGATAATTGCAGCCAGTGGGACAGCTCCTGAGGGTTCCACTACAATTTTCATTCTCTCCCAGATCATCCTCATTGCCGTAATTATCCCTTCTTCACTTACTGTCACAATTTCATGAACTTTATCCCGGATAATTGCGAATGTCAGCTCACCCAGGGAGGTAAGGAGACCATCGGCAATTGTATCAGGTTTTACAGAAGGAATTATGTGTCCGGCCTGTAATGACCGGTATGCATCATCCGCCCCTGCAGGTTCCACGGCTATCGGTTTTGCATCAGGAAGCAGTGACCTGGCAGTAATGGCAGTACCGCTCATCAAACCGCCTCCGCCAACCGGTGCCAGGATCATATCGAGCTTCCCCGCCTCCTCGATCAGTTCTTTAGCTGCTGTTCCCTGTCCGCAAACAATATCAAAATGATTATAGGGAGGGATGAAGGCAGCACCTGTCTCAGCCACTATCTTTTCCTTGGTCTGCTCCCTTGAATCCATGGTTGGTTCACAGAAGGTGATTATCCCGCCATATCCCTCGACAGCTGTTTTTTTTATTTCAGGGGCAGTCCGCGGCATGGCTATATATGCCGGTATCCCTCTTATACGTGCCGCAAGGCATAAAGCGGCAGCATGGTTCCCCGAAGAATGGGTGACAACCCCTCTCTGTGCCTGGTCCTCGCTGAGAGACATTATGGCATTAATTGCCCCCCTGAACTTAAAAGCCCCCACTTTCTGAAAATTCTCACATTTAAAATAAAAATCTCCCTCCAGTAGTTCATTGATCCCGCGAGAACTCAATACAGGGGTCTTTTGAATATAGGGTCTTATCCGGTCATGCGCCTGTTCTACATCTTGATATTCAGGTAGTTTCACAGATTTAAGGTTTAAGTTATCTGAAAAATAAAAATACTAATAATTTAGGCTTAATCAGGGTACCTCTTCTTCCTGTCTTTCCTCCCACTTCTCCAAATATTTACGTATAGCCTGTGTTATCTGATAGTCAGTGGATTCAAGCAGGAAATCCGGATTAAAATTACAAAATTCAATGAATTCATTAAGCTCAATTCCTTCCAGTCCGCTTACACGGCCGACCATTTCCCGGTTGAATTTCGGATACAACAAGCTTTCCAGTTCTTCCTGCTCCAGAATCTTTGCCAGCTTCCTGTTTGATTTTCCTTCCTTGCTCAGCAGGTTGTACAGCGCCGTAATCGGACTACCAAGACTCATTGGCTGGACAACATTAAGCGTATCCATTCCCAGTTCTATTTTCCTGATCACGGTGGGATGGATCTGGTATCTGGATTCGGGTAGTTCCAGGTTGAGCACTTTGTATTTGAACTGCTTATAAGTACCCAGGGGATTAACATTGACAGCCTGGATAGGATAGGAACGTGGCCTCAGTTTAATCGCAGGCACCAGTGCGGAAGCCAGCATTGAATCGCTGACACTGAAGGTGTAATCAAAATAACCTATGGCTGAGACAGTGATCATATCCATATTATGTGCCATAATACCAAAGTATCCAAGAGTATCGCTGATATTGCCCCGGCCCGTATTCAGGTTCACGATATGGGCAAACTGAACAGCCGAGTGATCTGTCATGTCAATTAGCCGGGCAAAGAGATACTGCACTGAATCAGCAGGCATATCCTGTCCTGATACATATGCCGGACGGAAGAATATAATCGGCAACAGCATGAAAAGTACCAGCCTGGCGAATTTCGGGTATTTAATAATATCAGATATATATTAAAATATTTTCTTCCGATACTGCATGTTGCTTAAAGCTAAAAAAAGAAGAACAGCCTGCCAAAAGAATCGGTTAATACTGTTTGAACGAAAATGAGCAGACAATCATTGCAATTTAGCTTCATCATATTCATTTCTAAGTATTTTAAGATTTATTCATTTAATAAGCTGTTCAAATGGAGGAAGATAATTTAATGTTTTTTAACTTTAAGTACTTAACTTATATCAAATCCGCACTGTGAAAATACTGGCATAAAACAAGCATGAAATAATTATTAAACAATAAACCAATGAATAAACAAGTAATGAAACATTTAACCGGTCTCCTGAATCTCAGCATCATTCTATTCCTGATGACTGCATGTGGCCAGAGATGGACAGAATCGGAACAAGACGGAATAATGAAGGTTACCAACAAAGGAGGACAGACACTTGCTTACTCACCCGAATCAGGGGTAACTATACTTACCGTGAACAGATTCGGGTTCAAGGACCTGAACCGTAACGGATCTTTGGATATTTATGAGGACTGGAGGTTGCCTGCCGATCAAAGGGCTGCCGATCTTGCAACTAAAATGTCTGTCGAACAAATCGCCGGACTGATGCTTTACAGCAGCCATCAAAGTATCCCGGGTGGCGGATTCAGAGGGAGAAATACCTACAATGGTCTGCCGCTTGATGAAAGCGGGGCGAAATCCTCTGACCTGTCCGATCAGCAGATTGAGTTCCTTACAAATGATAACCTGCGGCATGTATTGATTACTTCAGTCGAGAGTCCTGAAGTGGCAGCTGGCTGGAACAACAATGCCCAGGCACTGGTGGAGGGCCTCGGGCTAGGTATACCGGTAAATAACAGTACCGATCCCAGGCACCAGGCTGATTCTGATGAAGAATATTTACTTGGGGCAGGAGGAAATATTTCAAGATGGCCCGGTTCCATCGGTCTGGCTGCAAGTTTCGATCCTGAGCTGGTCAGGCAATTCGGAGAAATAGCATCTATAGAATACAGGGCACTTGGATTATCCACGGCCCTGTCTCCCCAGGTGGACCTGGCCACTGATCCGAGATGGTACAGGTTCGGAGGTACATTCGGACCCAGTCCTGAACTTTCAACCGATATGGCAAGGGCCTATGTAGATGGTTTTCAGACCTCAACTGCGGAGAAAGTGATATCAGGCGGTTGGGGATACCAGAGTGTGAATGCCATGGCAAAGCACTGGCCAGGGGGAGGTGCAGGAGAAGGTGGCAGGGATGCCCATTATGGTTTTGGGAAATTTGCAGTATTCCCCGGCGATAATTTACAAACACATATGATACCCTTTATCGATGGGGCATTTGATCTGGAGGGCGGTACAAAAATGGCTTCAGCGATTATGCCCTATTATACAATATCAACCGATCAGGATCCCGGAGGAGAGAACGTGGGAAATGCCTTCAGCAAGTATTTTATTACTGATATCCTGAGAGAAAAATATGGCTTTGACGGGGTTGTTTGCACAGACTGGGGCGTCACAAGGGATGATGCGGGTATGGCTGCTTTTGGAGCTACACCCTGGGGTGTGGAACATCTCAGCGAAAACGAGAAGCATTACAGGGTTATTATGGCAGGATGTGACCAGTTCGGTGGTAATAATGATGCCGAACCGGTCATCGGGGCTTTCCGGATGGGAGTTGATGAATTCGGAGAGGAGTTCATGCAGGCACGGTTCGAGCAGTCCGCTGTCAGGCTCCTTAAAAACATTTTCCGCGTCGGACTCTTTGAAAATCCTTACCTGGATGTCGCTGAAACAGTATCATTAGTAGGAAATGCCGATTTCATGACTGCAGGATACCAAGCCCAGTTGAAATCCATAGTCATGCTTAAGAACAAGGATAATGTTCTCCCTGCCCAGAAGGATCAAACAGTTTATATTCCAAAGAGGTATGTACCTGCTTCAAGAAATTTCTTTGGAGCTGAATCCCCTGAAAGATGGGAAGATCCTATAAACCCGGAACTTACAGCAAAATATTTCAAAATTGCTGTTGAACCTTCAGAAGCTGATTTTGCCATTGTGGTGATCAATGCTCCCCGGGGCAACCGGACGGCCGGGTACAGCGAGGAAGATGCTGAAAGAGGTGGCAATGGCTTCTTCCCTATAAGTCTGCAGTATAAAAAATACACCGCTACTGAAGCCCGGGATCCCAGCCTGGCGGGTGATCCCCGTGAAAATGATGTACTGAACCGTACATATAAGAATAAGAGCGTGGAAGTAAATAACAGCAGTGATCTGGATATGGTATTAAAAACCAGCAAAGCAATGAATGGCAAACCTGTTATAGTTATTCTGAGAATGTCCAATCCAACTGTTGTCGGAGAATTTGAAACT
>CAZILN010000154.1:0-3482 GCA_964540005.1 uncultured Bacteroidaceae bacterium
ATCTGCCTGTGCAGTAGTTTCTATTCCCGGGAGGATAAGAAATCCGGTTGTTGCTATACCCCGGATATTGAACCGGGAAGTCTTACTCACAGGGAAGATCACATGGTGATAGATCTTAACAAAACCTCCCTGCTCTCTTCAGACGGCGACGCAGTATATGCAGACAATCCTGATAAAGAACTTAAAATAATAGTCATCCGGAAAAAGCATAAGGAATTTTATGCCCTGTCCAGGCTATGCACACATGGGGGCCAGGCACTCAGTTTCATTCCGGAAAGAGGATTGCTGCAATGTAACAGTTTTAATCATTCCCTTTTTGAACTGGATGGAAGAGTCTGGAAGGGTCCGGCACCTGACCCGATTATAACTTACAAGACGAAACTATCGGGCAATGAATTGAATATTTATTATTAATCCCGGACAATGACAATGCGCACGACTATTTTATTCTTCTGTAGCTTTTTAGTTTTTTGCACAAGCTCTTCACAGGATCTGAAGATAGTTGCTGAGACCTGGATTAATCCCAGAGACAGCATGGTGTATGTCCGCATACCTCCCGGAGAAATAATGCTGGAAGTTCACTTTGATACCAGTGACGACAGCAAAACAAGAAATGAGATATTTACTTTTCCTGAGGGTTTCTGGATGGCTCAGACGGAGGTAACAGTTAAGCAGTTCAGTAACTTTGTGTCTGAGACAGGATATGTTACCCAGGCGGAAAAGAATGACGACAGCTTTACCTGGAAAGAACCAGGATTTATTCAGGATGAAAATCATCCGGTTGTTTATGTGAGTGTCAGTGATGCCAGTGCCTATGCTGACTGGACAGGGGTAAGGATCCCTGGCGAACCCGAATGGATCTACGCCTGCAGGGCCGGTACCGATACCCGGTTTTACTGGGGGGATGATTTCGAACTGCAATACGCATGGATTAGGGAAAACTCTGTTACCGGGACCAGGGCAGTAGGACTGAAAGCGGCGAATCAGTGGGGATTATTTGATATGGTTGGCAATGTATGGGAATTTGTGGAAACATGTGAAGGAATAATTGTTCTCAGGGGAGCTTCATGGACCCGCTGTGATTCAGCCCGGGGCTGGTGGGGACCCGTTTATGGAGATGTTATCTATGGCAGTGTTCGTCCAGCGCTTTCCCTTTGCAAAAAAACCATTTTCCAGCCTGTTAATCATGATGACGACCGGGGGATACGCCTGGTGAAGCAATAATTGTTGCCAAGGATCTTTTAACAGTCTCTGATTATCATTATTTAGTATTACTATAAATAAGTCTACGGAATGGTCAATATTATTGATAACAAAACAGGTATTGATTATCTTTTGCTTATATAATTATATAAAATGAAACTACCACAGTCTTCTTATAACTGGACAACTGTCATTGGTGCGGTCATTGCACTGATCAGCCTTTTCATGATCGTTTTTCTTTTGGCTATTTCAATTTTTGTTAATGTGGGCAGCTCGTACCTCGGGCTGGTGATATATATAATCCTGCCGGGATTCCTGGTACTTGGACTCATACTTATCCCCATAGGGATGATCCGCAGAGTGAGAAAACTGCGCAGGAAAACTGTGGTTGACAAGCTCCGGTGGCCCGAGGTAAACCTGAACATCAGGCAGCACAGGAATGCATTTTTCATTTTTATTATTTCCACTACTATTTTCCTGTTCCTCTCGGCGATCGGGACATATGAAGCTTTTCATTACACAGAGTCCGTAGAATTCTGTGGTACGCTCTGTCATAAGGTTATGGACCCTGAGTATGTCACCTATCAGAATTCCTCTCATGCCAGGGTTGCCTGCGTGGACTGCCATGTAGGTTCCGGAGCCGATTGGTATGTACGGTCAAAACTGTCCGGACTGTACCAGGTATATTCAGTGATCTTTAAGAAATATCCTCAACCCATTGAAACGCCTATTACCGATCTTCGTCCGGCCCGGGAAACCTGTGAGGAATGCCACTGGCCGGAGAAGTTCTATCCCGCGCTGCTGCGTACGGAAAAACATTACCTGGCAGATGAAAAAAATACGGAATGGGATATTGCCCTTAAAATGAAGATAGGTTCTGAATATAGCGCGCTCGGACTTCAGGAAGGCATACACTGGCATATCAATCCGGATGTGAAGATAGAATATGCTCCGGAGACGGTGAACAGGGAGGTCATCCCCTGGGTCAGGTATAGTAACAGTAAAACGGGAGAGAGCTATGTGTATACTGACCAGGAATACCCTCCGGATTCTGCCACTCTCAGCAATGAGAATATTCGTCATATGGACTGCATGGACTGCCATAACAGGCCATCACATGAGTTCTATTCACCACCCTTCTTTACTGATAATTCCCTGACAGCCGGTGATATCCCCAAGGAACTGCCTGATGTCAAACTTGTTGCCATGGACATGCTTTACCAGGTCTATGATCATACCGACAGTGCCCTGCAGGCTATTAAGAGCGGTGTTGATGAATATTATGAGATGATGCACCCTGAGGTCTTCCAGTCGGATTACCAGCTGATTGAAAAAGCCATAAAGGGG
Organism: uncultured Bacteroidaceae bacterium; assembly: GCA_964540005.1. Classification (GTDB taxonomy): domain Bacteria; phylum Bacteroidota; class Bacteroidia; order Bacteroidales; family SM23-62; genus CAZILN01. The sequence goes on from CAZILN010000154.1 coordinate 2,551, forward strand.
ATACAGGATGATTTCAAAGAAAATATGTTCCCGGAAATGAAAGCCCGCTGGGATGTGTATCCCAACCACCTTGGACACATAAACTCAAACGGGTGTCATCGGTGCCATGATAACAGGCATATATCCCCTGAGGGCAGGGTTATTTCAAGAGATTGCAATCTGTGCCACAGCATAGTAGCACAGGGTTTCCCCGGTGAACTGAATTATACTTCCATAAGAGATTCACTGGGGTTCGTTCATCCTATTGATATAGACAGAGCCTGGGAGGAATACGCCTGCGCGGAATGCCATAGTTACCTGTACTAGGCAGCTTAGCCTTTCTGTGATATCTCCTTTAATTGTTCGATATCAAGGATTTTCATGTTCTTGCCGTCAATTGAGATCACCCCGTCACGTTCAAACTCCTTTAGAATACGGATAGCGCTGTCTTTTGACATGGCCGTCAGATCGCCAAGGTCCTGCCGTGACAGGTGGAGGGTAAAGGTAGTGGAACGATAGAAGCCATTGGTAAGATAAAGAAGTCCGTCAGCCATGCGTCCATGCATCTGTTTTTGAGTCAGGCTGATGATAAGCTCAAACATACTGAGAGCCCTTTCGCTTATATGCTTTATCAGCTGGTTGGCAAATGCTGCATTGTTTTCTATGACTTTCCTGAAATTGTTGGCATCAATATAGCAAATGGTAGCATCTGTCAGAGCTGAGACCGAATAATGGATTTTATTATCGGTGTGAATACCGGGTCCTGCAATCAGCCTCCAAGGACTGATCAAACCGAGCAGGAGATTCCTTTCATCGATACCTTCGATATACATTTTTGCTATCCCCCCGACAAGGGACAGTATATGAGTGGCATGTGTTCCCTGTTTAAGGATCATTTCACCGGATTTAAACCTGACTGAGAACCTGTCCGTATTGATCAGATCAATTTCCTC
>CAZILN010000155.1:0-5646 GCA_964540005.1 uncultured Bacteroidaceae bacterium
ACAACAATACTACAAAGGCAAAGAATGTAATGGCAGAGATGGCAGCCGGTATACTGGACAGCCATCTTATTATGGGTTTCTTTTTGTACAGGGTGTAAATAAGGATCAGCAGAACAATTATGCCTGTCCCGACGATAATATTGACAGGCCATGCCAGTTTCGGAGCACCCTTTCCCCCGCTAAGTACTTCAAAGATCAGTCCCAGCAATATCAGTTCCAGGACAATCATAAAACTCTCCCTGTACCTCCAGGGATGATCCCAGGTCTTCCTTTTTTGCTTTTGTTCTTGTTCTTGTTTCTTTGTACTCACAATTATGTATTTATTCCATCAGGAACCATATTGAAACTGGCGGCAAATATATAAATAAATAGGAAACTAAAAAGAAAAGGCCCCACCGAGTATTCAGGGGAGCCTTATATAAGGTAATCTGACAGTTTTATTTGCTTGCAGCAGTTATTGAGGCTTCAAGCAGCTCAGTTGTGTAATCCGGATTATGGACTCCTAGACTTCTGTCTTCTTCAAAGAAGTAGAAGTTCCAAACAGCACCGGCCTGATCAGCTGTAAGTGCGAGTGGTGCAGTGGAGCTTGCGTTCAGAAGTCCGGATGATGCGATGACCCATCCGTTATCTATAAGGATGGTATGAAGGCTGTCCAGCAGTTCTTCTGTCTCTTCCTGGAAAGCAATAATATCACCTGCAAAGTCATCACCTATGGAATGACAAAAGCTACATCCTGCCTGATTGACTGCATCAGATCCGTGATATACATAGGTCATATCGAATGTGTGCCCGCCAGCCTGGGTTCCGTATGCTTCAGCCATATGGCATTGGGTACAGCCTGCTCCGGCATGCATAGTTGATCCAACTGTGGCAACGCTTACGTCGAATTCATAACCTGCTGTTCCAACAAGAACTGATCCCTGCGGACCATGATGAGGTCCCCATCTTGAATTGGTAATTGACACATCTGCACCTCCGACTATTGCTGCCGGACTGGCTGTTCTTGCCTGGTGACAGTTGACACAGAGGTTTGCATCTCCCAGGTCAACAGACACATCATCAACAAATAAAGTGACAGCATCTGAATAAGTGAGAGCCCAGTCTGTTTCATCATATGCATTGTGGATGTTGTGGCATGTGCGGCAATTAATTGATGATGGATCTGATATAGCAGCGGAGGCTTCCTCTGTACCGGCATCCATTCTGTCAATAAAACCTTCGTGTGTGTGACAGGCGGCACAGTCAGCATCGCTTCTTTCGAAATTTCCACCGGTCATATGTACAGATGCCCCTGCCTGAAGTGATTTGGCGAAAAGCTCGGTGCCATCATTGTGGCATACTTTACAGGAAGCATCCATATCCATTCCGTTTGCACCATCTGCACCGTCCGCACCGTCAATACCGTCTATTCCGTCAGTACCCGCAGGTCCGGCCGGCCCTTCACAACCGGTCATTCCTGAAAAGGCAAGGATGAGAGCCGTAAAGGTAAGAACAATAAAAAAGGTATATTTCTTCATAGCTTGAAAATATTGGTTTAATGATTGGATCAAAATTAACAAGCTTGGTCAATTGTAGCAAATATGCGATGAAGATATAAATTAGATCGTCAAGCGAGGTATGTTATTGCCGTAGCAGCTAAATAGTCAATAAATTGTCGATATATATCGCTTTATATGCCGATATTCCTCAAAGCTTTGGTTCCTGAATGCAATTCCACAATCTACACATCAAGAGAAATATAGTCTGGAAATTCGTTCCGGAACATAAACAGCATTGCATGACAATACTGCTGACTAACAGCTATTTACACTGACACTTTGTCAGTCTGAATATGGCTGATCGATTTGGATTGGGATTTGCTGTTCATAGATTGCTTATATTATGTAAAGAGGAATGAATTATGAACCAGGAAAATTTTACCATAAAATCTCAGGATGCCATACAACAGGCCTTTACTATAGCAGATGGTTTTAACCACCAGGCTGTAGAAACGGGCCATCTGTTGAAAGGCGTTCTTACAATTGCCGAAAGCATCAGTAATTATCTGATGAGTAAACTGGAGGTAAATACAGGAGCCTTTACAAAAGGCCTGGATTCAATTATTGAATCCTATCCAAAGGTCTCAGGCGGGGATCAATATCTTTCAAAATCTGCCAGCAAAGCCCTGCAGGATGCAATTACTGCCTCAAAAAAGGAGGGTGATCAGTTTGTATCCTCTGAACATTTGATTCTGGGATTACTGAAGGCAGGTGATGCAGTATCGCAGATAATGAAAGATCATGGATTCTCCGAGAAGGGACTTACCAGTGCAATACATGAACTCAGGAAAGGATCAAAGGTTGATACTCAGACCGCTGAAGTCAGTTTTGATTCACTGAACCGCTTTGCCATCAATCTTAATGAAATGGCTCGTTCAGGAAAGCTTGATCCCGTTATTGGCAGAAATGATGAGATCAGAAGGATCTTGCAGATATTGTCACGGCGAACAAAGAATAATCCCATACTGATAGGGGAACCCGGAACAGGTAAAACGGCTATAGCCGAAGGACTGGCCCACAGGATTGTCAGCGGTGATATACCGGAAAACCTGAAAAACAAGCAGGTGTATTCCCTGGATATGGGTGCTCTTGTTGCAGGGGCAAAGTATAAGGGTGAATTTGAGGAACGCCTGAAAGCGGTTGTCAGGGAAGTTATTGCCTCAGATGGGGAAATAGTTCTTTTTATTGATGAAATACATACCCTTGTCGGGGCCGGTAAAAGTGAGGGGGCCATGGATGCTGCCAACATACTGAAGCCTGCGCTGGCCAGAGGAGAATTGCGGGCCATTGGCGCTACTACTCTGAATGAATACCAGAAGTATTTCGAGAAAGACAAGGCCCTTGAGAGACGGTTCCAGATTGTCATGGTTAATGAACCCGACACACTCAGTACCATTGCCATACTGCGGGGATTGAAGGAACGGTATGAAACCCATCACAAAGTAAGGATACAGGATGATGCCATTATAGCCGCAGTTGAATTATCGCAACGATATATTACCGAACGTTTCCTTCCTGATAAAGCCATTGATCTGATTGATGAAGCAGCTTCAAAACTCAGGATGGAGATGAATTCCCTGCCCCAGGAAATCGATGAAATTGAAAGGGATCTCAAGCAGTTGGAAATAGAAAAGGAAGCAGTAAAAAGAGACGGAAAAACTCCAAATCTCAAACAGATAAGCGAAAAGATCGCCAATCTTAATGATGCGCGTACAAGGCTCCGTGCACAATGGGAGTCAGAAAAAAAAGTCATTGACAAGATACAGAAGAGCAGAGAAGCTATTGAACAGTTGAGAATGACTGCAGAACATGCTGAAAGGGAGGGTGATTACGGTAAGGTTGCCGAAATCAGGTATGGCCAGATTCAGGCGGCTGAAGACCGTATTATGTCACTTCAGGGGGAACTGAATGAGCTTCAGAAGGCAAATGCCATGATCAAGGAGGAGGTAGACGGGGAAGATATTGCACAGATTGTGAGCCGATGGACCGGCGTACCCCTTAATCGTATGATACAAACCGAACGCGATAAACTCCTGCACCTTGAAGATGAACTTCATAAGCGTGTGGTAGGACAGGAAGATGCTATTTCTGCAGTATCAGATGCTGTAAGAAGGAGCCGGGCCGGACTCCAGGATGAAAAAAAACCACTGGGTTCGTTTATTTTTCTCGGTACTACGGGGGTGGGTAAAACCGAGCTTGCCAGGGCACTGGCTGAATGTTTATTCAATGACGAGGGCATGCTGACACGAATCGATATGTCTGAATACCAGGAACGCCACTCTGTTTCGAGGCTGATTGGTGCGCCCCCGGGCTATGTGGGATATGATGAAGGAGGTCAGCTGACCGAAGCTGTGAGAAGAAAACCCTATTCGGTGATCCTGATGGATGAAATTGAGAAAGCCCATCCTGATGTATTTAACATCTTACTTCAGATACTCGATGACGGGCATCTGACAGATAATAAGGGACGGGCGGTAAACTTCAAGAACACCATTGTCATCATGACCTCGAATGCCGGATCTCACATGATAAGGGAGAAGATGCAGGAAAAAGAAGGAGAGATTAATGATGCCATTATTGAAGATATGCGTTATAAGGTGCTTGAATTCCTGCAACAAACACTTCCTCCCGAATTTTTAAACAGGATAGACGAGGTCATTGTGTTCAAACCTCTGAACAGGGAAGAAGTTCAGGAGATAGTCGGCCTGCAGTTTAATAAGGTGAAAGAGCTTATGCAATCAAAAGATGTGAGCATCTCGCTGTCAGATAGTGCCGTGAAATGGATTACTGAAAATGGCTTTGACCCGCAGTACGGAGCCCGGCCCGTTAAGCGCCTCATCCAGAAATACATTATGAATGAACTGTCCAGAATGGTCATTTCCGGTGAGGTAGACAAAAACAAAGAAATACTTATCGATACTGAAAACAATTCACTTGTGTTCAGGAATAGCTGATGCGGGATCGGTAAAGCAACAATAGTGGTGCCTCGTAAGAGATAATAGATATCGAGAGGATTGTCAGCTCCTTCATTATATTCCAGGAAGTCCAGCTCTTTCCAGCTGTATTTTAGCTGTGCCCCTGCAATCATGGAGTTATTCAGGAAATCCTACTCCGAGATCCGTTCCCGTTCCATACCGAAAAAATATAATGCTCAGGAACTTTTCGTCCGTAGCTTACCGTAGCCGGAATGATAGCAAGGCAGAGCAATATTACCCTGATAGCTTTTTTACACATACCATAAGTTTAGTTAATCGCAACTGCTAAATTGGAAATTGTTTTATATTGAAAGATTAATTCATAATTTTATCTGAATCATATAAAAATCCACCTCATGAAAAAGTTTTTTAAAATATTCTTCATATTCATAGTTCTGGTTCTGGCCATTTTGATCCTGACACCTCTGCTCTTTAAAAAGCAGATCTTTGAAAAAGCCAAAGAAGTGGCCAATACCAGTGTGAATGCCCGGGTTGATTTCGCCGACCTGCGGTTGTCTCTGATAAGGAATTTCCCAAATCTCACTGTATCCCTGACAGGGGTATCAATAGTAAACCTGGAACCTTTTGAAGGAGACACCCTGGTTTCTTTCGATGAATTCCGTGCCACGGTTGACCTGCTGAGTGCCATAAAAATGGAAAATATAAAAGTGAAGGGTATTTTACTGAATAATCCTTCTATCAATGCTTATATACTGGAGGATGGAACCGCCAATTATGATATCGCTCCTGCAGGTGAGGAAACAGCTGAAGAAGAGGTGGATACAAGCAGTTCGGGCTCAATGGATATGACTGTAGCCCTTAAAAAGTTCGAGATCAGGAGCGCTGACATCCTCTATAATGATAAGAGCCAGGGAATGACTGCATCGATGGAGGACTTTAATTTTGTATTGACCGGCGACCTGTCGGAGGATTTTACCAGCATAGAGATCAACTCTACAACTGATAAGGTTAATGTTATCATGGACGGAATAAGGTATGTCAAAGACGCCCTTTTAAGCATTGTAATTGATATTGATGCGGACATGGCCAATTCGGTCTTTACACTCGGGGAGAATTCAATCGGGATCAATGAACTGGCGCTGAAATTCGGGGGCGTGGTAAAGATGCCTGAT
>CAZILN010000156.1:0-2990 GCA_964540005.1 uncultured Bacteroidaceae bacterium
GGCGAAGCCAACCGAGCTTGCGAGCTCGGCGAAGCCAATCATCGATTCAGCCATCAGTTTGCTGCTGTTTGGATAGGAAGTCCTTGATTTCCAAAAGACTCAGTTCCCTGACATTGGTTACAATAAAATTTGATCTGAGAAAGTTCCCGTAAATATTACAATTCTTTATGGCTTCTTTAAATATACCCCTGATCGAAATAGGAAGTGGCAAAATGGCCAGAAGCAAAGCGAAATTTTCCTTAAATTCAAGTTTTTCCAGCTCTGAATCATACTTCTTGAGATAGATCTCAAATTCGTTGCTGATAACCTTTTTGTGTAAATCACTGAAGGGATGCCCTTCTTTTCCTATCAGTACAACAAAATATCTCAGCTTGCTGTCCTTCCCTCCCAATCCGGTAGAGATAAAAACCTGGTTCTCATCCAGCAGCTTGCTTTCCAGTAACATCCTGCTCTCCTGCAATGCCAGAATGGCCCAGCTCTTCAGATCCAGCTCTGCCGATTTAATGTACTTCTCTATAGTACGGTAGGCCTTTACTTCCTCAAGTGAAGCAAGCTGGGCAAGAAGCATTTTCCTTTCTTCAAGGGAAAGTGTAAGATCATATATCCCCTCTCTGTTACTCATTACTGAAAGGGGATCCAGGCTTTCCTTCACAGCTTTGCTCTTTTCGAAATACTCCATTTGCAGGTCTATATCAATCTGTTCTTCCAGAATATTATAATTTTCAGGCACCGACCCGAAAATCTCCTGGATCCTGTCATAAATGTTTTCACCTTCAGAATGCTCTTTTATTCCCATTTCAGCAACTTAAATCAGTCATCACATCAAATAAAAGTATCAATTTAAACCAAATAAGTCAATTATTGATTAGAAATGATGCATTCTTAACGAGGAGTTTGTAATTTTAGTTTCTGAACGATTATAATACTTAAAGATATAATTATGGAAGTAATTCAGAACGTCAGGGACCGGGCCCAGGAGCTGATCAATAAAGGTTATGATACTGATGTAGGAGAATATATAAGAAAGGGCATGCAAATTTTCCAGCAGGATATCGGAAGCTTTATCGGTTATACCCTGTTGTTCTTTCTAATAACGACTGTTACTGCTTTCATTCCTTTTGGCTCCCTGCTGGTTGCCGGGCCCATGTCTGCCGGATTTTTTATTGTTGCACGCAAGATCAATAAAGGGGAAGAATACGAGTTCGGCACTTTCTTCAAAGGATTTGACTACTTCGTCCCATTGCTGCTCTGGTCGCTTATTGGCGGCATATTAACCGCACTGGGGATAATTTTCCTTATTATCCCTGGGATATACCTGGCAGTTGCCTGGCTGTTTTCCACCATGTTCATTGTCTTTGGGGCAATGGAATTCTGGGATGGCATGGAATTCAGCAGAAAGCTGATTACAAGAAAATGGTGGAATTTCTTCGGGCTGGCCGTACTCTGTTTACTGATCAATTTTGTTGGGGCACTGGTTTTCCTTGTAGGATTGCTGTTCACAGTACCCCTTACCAGCTGTATCATGTATGCTGCTTTTGAAGATATTGTCGGTACTGATTAATACTGCCTGTCCTGCTTAACTTTCCTTTGTGATATTGTGATACACGGTATATTCAACAGATCCGTCATCATCCTGGCAGACAAGGGGCCGGTGCTGAAAGACCTGCTTTTTACTTTAAGATCATCGGCCATTACCGTTTTAAGAAATAAATAGTAATTTCACGGGCAAATACTATTTTAGAGGTAAACCCGTTTCGGGTTGATACAAAAATAAAACTAATGATAGATTTTGCCTTGCTCGCAGGTGGCGTTGTCCTTATGATATTAGGCATACTAGGGTGTGTGCTTCCCGTTATTCCCGGACCACCTCTGAGTTTTGTAGGCTTGCTGCTCCTGCATTTTTCCCGGTTTGCGGATTTTAGTGCGGAGTTCCTTTTTATTTTCGGATCCATTGCAGTAATAGTTACTGTACTGGATTATATCGTCCCGCTCTGGGGCACAAAGAAATTCGGAGGTACCAAAGCAGGAGTCTGGGGTGCCGGTATCGGGTTGTTGCTTGGATTGTTCTTTTTCCCTCCCCTGGGTATTATCTTAGGGCCCTTTGCAGGTGCAGTTATTGGGGAGAGCATAATGGGGAAAAAATCGAAGGAAGCTTTTCGGGCCGGTCTGGGATCTCTCCTGGGCTTCTTAATGGGAGTGGGGCTTAAACTGGTAGCATCAATTGTTATGACTTATCACTTTATAAAGGAACTCTTCGTCTGAATCACCAGAGAATTATTTGCTCTCATATCCTTTCTTGGAATGGGCTTTTGCAACCACGAGGTTCCGTCCTAATACGATATGCCTGTTCAGTTCTTTAACGGCTTCATCCTCCTGTTCCTCTGATTCCATCTCTACGAATCCAAAACCCTTTGACCTGCCAGTAAATTTGTCTGCAATCAGTTTGATACTCGTCACCTTGCCATATTGTTCAAATATCCCTTTCATCTCCTCCTCTTTAAGATTATAAGGAATATTTCCTACATAAACGGTCATTGTAATGAAAGTTATAATTGAAATATCTATACAAGTTACTAATTAATATCCTATCATGTCAATAGTAAGACGGATATAATACTTTGGTTTATAATTTTATACTAAAAAGAAACCCCTGGAACAATCCAGGGGTTCAGCAGTAACCATTTTTGATATTTCAGATTAAATCCCTAAAGTAGAGACCATTACGGCCTTAATTGTATGGACACGGTTTTCGGCCTCATCAAAAACAAGCGATGCTTCGGATTCGAAAACATCATCGGTAACTTCCATGGCCTCAATACCGAATTTCCTGTAAATCTCCTCTCCTACAAGCGTATCCCTGTTATGAAAAGCAGGCAGGCAGTGTAAAAATTTAACGTCCGGATTTTTTGTTTGTTCCAGGATCTTTGCATTTACCTGGTAGGGTGTAAGAAGCCTGATCCTCTCTTCCCAGATTTCATCTGCCTCACCCA